>JAUVBS010000459.1 GCA_030591105.1 bacterium
AGCCGACCTTGTACCCGCTGCAATTCGATCGCGCCTTCAGCCTCCAGCCGCGCCGCCGCGCCGTAAGGGAGTTCCTCGACAAAATCGACCTCGCCGGCCTCGAGGGCGAGCAATCGCGCCGTCTCGTCGGGTATGATTCGCAGGACCACCCTCTCGAGCAAAGGCTGCGGCCCCGCGTAGCGACTGTTCGGTAACAGTACGATCTGGTCATCGTGCACCCAGCGTTCGAGCCGGAATGGGCCCGAAGCGAGCGGGTGCTGATTGAGCGGCCACTCCCGCACGCGCATCGGGTCGAGTCCGGCGGTCACGTGCACCGGCAGAATCGCGTGCGCCGTACGCCCGACCGCGTCGGGAAGCACGCGGTCGAAGAGATATCGTACGGTGAAGGAATCCAGCGCCGCGGCTTCAGTCACGTGCCGGAAACTCCCGCGGCGCGGACTCGCTATCACCGGATCGTTGAACAGAGTAAAAGTGGCTACCACGTCGTAGGCGGTCAACGGCGCGCCGTCGGACCAGAACCAGGGGCGCAAGCGGTAAGTCAAAGACTGTCCGTCGCCAGCGATCGTCCAGCTCTCAGCGATACGGGGCCGCCAGATCAGATCCTCCCCCATATCCGCCAGACCGTCCTGAATCAGCGCCAGGATCTGGCCCGCACTGACGGTCGTGCGGATCAGTGAGTTGAGTACGTCGGGTTCGGCAGGGAACGCGATCACGGCCGTGCCGCCCGGCTCCGGCCGCGTCGACGGGGCAGCCTCGTACCGCTCGTCGCCCCGCCCGCAACCGACGCCTAGCAGACAACAGACCGCCAGTAGTACACAGCCCAGCGTCAACGGAAGCCGCATACCTTCCCCTTCCGTGGGTCGCAGTCGATTCGGGTCGGATCTCGTCACTATCCGGCAACGACACTGCGGCCCCGCCAAAGCGGGCGGGGCCGTCATCGAATCTTCCCGGGCGATGGTACTTAGCGCCGACCGGCGCGTCAACCCAGCGCCGTACCGGTAAGAGCTCGCTTGGACACCCTATGCCCAGGGCGAATTACTACGGCCAGCCGCCGGCACGATGACTCGCCCGGCCCGGCCGCGGCTAAAAGCACTCACTTGATCAACGACATCTTGTGCACCACCGCATGACTACCGGTCTGGGCACGCAAGAAATACAGACCGCTCGCCATGGCACGCCCCTGTCGATCGCGGCCGTTCCAGGTCCAGTTGTGCCAGCCGGCAGCGATCGCGCCGTCATGGAGCAGGCGCACCCGGCGGCCTTGCAGATCGTAAACCGCTAGTTGTAGCCGGCCATGTCCGCTCTGGTCGGCCGGTACGTACAACCGCACGGTGGTCGTGGGATTGAACGGGTTCGGGAACGGCGACTCGACGGTGAAGGTCACCGGTAGATCGTTCGGAGCAGAGACCAACTCCAAGGGGAACAACACACCGTCCCGCTGCACGTTGCCGCGGTAAGTCGGCCACGGCACTTGGTGCCGATCGTACACGAAAGGCATATCCCACACATGCATCAGGCGCCCCCAGCCACCGTAGACGATGTCCACGTCACCGTCCCGGTCCAGGTCGCAGATCACCGGTGTCGAGCGCGCCGGTCCATCGAGCACGATCGGGAATCCTTCCATCGGTGCTCCGTCGGCGTTGAAAGCGAACAGCGCGTCCGGCGCGATGGAATCACCGCCGCCGATGCCGTATACAATATCCGGATCGCCGTCACCGTTGATATCACCGATAACCGGACTCGATTCGCTGTTCCCCGGGATGATCTGAGGCCAACCGGACATGATCTGACCGGAAGTGCCGCCGGCAATGTCGGTATCGACGATCATCAGATCGGAGCGGACTCCCGACACGTTCGACACCCACACGATCTCCAGTTGCCCATCGTGGTCCATATCACCCAGGGCTGGGCTGGGACCGGGAAAATTGCCCGCCAAGCCGAAATCGTATACGAGGGGGAAGCCCGAATAGACCGAACCGTCCTCGTGAATTACATGAAGATTGTTGGCGACATCGTTGAAGACGATCTCCAGCGTCCCATCGCCGTCCAGATCGCCGACCGAAGGTCCACTGAGAATCCCGCCATTCCCGGTAGCATAGGGGAAACCGGGTGCCTGGCTACCGTCTGCCCGATACGCCAGTAGAGAATTGTTGTCGCTCCAGAGCCGCGTACCGAAAATGATCTCGCGCGCGCCGTCCCCGTCGAGGTCACAGAGAGCGGGCGAGCAGTAACCCCAACTCTCGTTGCGCTGCACGAAGACTCCGTGGGTCGTCGGATCGTCGTCGCCATCGATCAGCTCGGTTCC
>JAUVBS010000433.1 GCA_030591105.1 bacterium
GGTGCGGGCATCGAGCCGGAGAACATCGAGCGAATCTTCCAGCCCGATTTCACCACCAAGACCGACGGCATGGGTTTGGGACTGGCCGTCGTCGAGAACATCGTGATCGGACACGGCGGCACGATCGAGGTTGCCAGCCGCCGGGGCGAAGGAACGACCTTCACCGTGGCGCTACCGGCCGGGCCGGTCGTGCAGCCACCGAAAGGAAAGTCATGAAACCGACGGTCTTGATCGTCGACGACGAGAAGAATATCCGGCGCACCTTCGAGATGGTATTGCGCTCGGCCGGCTTCACAGCGCGTAGCGTCGAGACTGGCGAACTGGCTCTGCGTGAGCTGGCTGCACGGCCGGCCGATCTCGTGGTGCTCGACGTGCGCCTGCCCGGTATCGACGGACTCGAAACGCTGCACAAGATCCGCGAGCGCGAGCCGCAACAGATGGTGATCATGGTGTCCGGCCACGGTTCGATCGCCACGGCGGTCGCCGCGACGCGAGAGGGCGCGTTCGATTTCATCGAGAAACCGGTCAGCAAGGAGCGTCTGACCGTCGCCGTGCGCAACGCCATGCAGATGCGCGATCTCGGTCGGCGCGTGCGCGAGCTGAGCGACCGCGACGAGAGCCGCCGCGTCATGGTCGGCGAATCGCCGGCCATGCAAGAGGTCCGGGCTCAGATCACACGCGCCGCGCCGACCAACGCGCGGATCCTGATCGCCGGCGAAAGCGGCACCGGCAAGGAACTCGTAGCCCGCGCCGTCCACGAAGCCAGTGCGCGACGTGACGGCCCGTTCGTGAAGGTCAACTGCGCCGCGATCCCCGAAGAGCTGATCGAGAGCGAGCTGTTCGGCGCGGTCAAGGGTGCCTACACCGGAGCGACGGCATCGCGCGAGGGCAAGTTCCTGCAAGCCGACGGCGGCACCATCTTTCTCGACGAAGTCGGCGACATGAGTCTGAAGGCCCAGGCCAAAGTATTGCGCGCGCTGCAGGAGGGAGAGATCGAACGAGTCGGCGGCACCGAAACGATACGCGTCGACTTGCGCGTGCTCGCGGCGACCAACAAGGATCTACCCACTGAAGTGGCCGCCGGCCGTTTCCGCGAAGATCTCTACTTCCGACTCAACGTGGTACCGATCGCCGTGCCGCCGCTTCGCGAGCGCCGCGAAGACATCCATCTCTTGGCCGAACACCTGCTCGCGCGCTATCTCGACGCCAACGGACTTGCGCAGCGATCGTTCGCACCCGAAGCGATCCAGCAGCTCGAGCAGTTGACCTGGCCCGGTAATATCCGTGAACTGGGCAACGCGGTCGAGCGGCTGGCCATCCTCGGCGGCAGCGAGGTGATCGGACTGGAAGACCTGCAGCGCTGCGGCGTGGGAGATGACCTGCCGGGCCGTGCTGCCGTTGCGTTCTCGGCAACCAGTGAGGATGAACCGATGCCGCTCACGACGGCGGCCGTACGCCGACTGGGCGGCCTGGTCGCCGCGCGGCAGAAGTTCGAGCAGGTCTGCATCGCCACCGCGCTGGACGAGTCGGGTGGCAACGTTTCGCAGGCGGCGCGCCTGCTCGGTATCGACCGGACCAACCTCCACAAGAAGATCCAGAGGCACGAACTCACGGACGACCGATCGTCCGCGAAACCGGAGGAACCGGCGTGAAACCGCAGCGCATCGGGCTCTTGTCGATTTGGTTCGTTCTGGCCTGCATGGCGGCTGGTGCGGCAGTTGCCGAGGCCGCCGCCGCCACAGTTGCTGAGACCACCGCGGTCGCCGAGACCACCGCAGCCGCCAAGACCACCGCAGTCGCCGAGACCACCGCAGCCGCCGATACCACCGTAGTTTCCGGGGTCGCCGACCGACCGTTGCGGCGCTGGTTGGCCGGCGTTCGTGTCGTCAGTAGTCGCCTGGACGACTATCAAATATTCGGTCGCGAGGATGCGGGTCCCAGATCGGTAGCCGACGCGGATCACGGCCTCGCTCTCCATCTCGGGTACCGCTTCGGACGCCGTTTCTTGCTGCAACTCGATACCTCTCTGGTGGGCCAAGAACTAGGCGACGCCACCAGCACCGCGCGCGTGAACCTCATGTTCACCGGGACGGTGCTCTTCCGCGTTGCGCACGCCTGGCAGCCGTACGTTGTCGGCGGCTTGGGTACCAGCGGCATTCATTACCAGGAACCTGGTCAACGGTATCGGGCTCTCGGTGTCGCAGCCGAGTTCGGCGGCGGTTTCTTCGTATTTCTGAGCAATCTCGTGGCCCTCGACGTCGAAGTGACGGGCAATGTCTTCAACTGGAAACGAGTCGACCTGCGCAGTGAATCGATCTTCGGAGTCACAGAAGAAGACTGGTCGGTACGGACTTCCAGCGCGGCGGTGAAGTTCGCCATCGGTCTGACTCTCTGGTTCTAGCTTCTGTCGGGTAATTCTCGGACCGTTCCCCTGGACCAGTAATTCGGCAACCGTAAAAGACCCCCCGGGGGGTTCTCGGGGGGCGAGTTGTTCATCA
>JAUVBS010000162.1 GCA_030591105.1 bacterium
GGCACGTCGACGCGGTGCGCAATGCCGGTTGCGTTCTGGCCATGACACCGGCGTCGCTACCGGCGAACCTGATCTACGCTCGCAGTCAAGCGCACCGCGACCGCCTCGACATCGCCATCGCGGTGCTCGAGAATGGCACCCGAGCGCGCCGGGCACGCGGGCTGTCGGTGGCACAGGTAAGACTGGAGCTGGCGGTCATGCAACAGCGGGCGGGCGACCTGTCAGCCGCCCGCGCCGAGTTAGACGGTTTACTAGCAGAGGAGCCCGACGCCTCGGTCGCCGCCCGTGCCCGCGACCTGCTCGCCCGCATCAGGCTTGAATCAGCCGAACCAGTGGGTCGCTGATCACTCCGGTGAAATGCCCGTTTTCATCTGCACGACGAGATCAGTGTACGCCTGTCGTTCCAGATCGGAAAGTTCGTCCAATCCGTCGACAACTGTGATCGCACGGATATGCACCGGCTCGGCGGGCGCATCGCGGCCGCGAGCCGGGTCCTTCTCGGCCGCAACGATGCGATCAGCAACATCCATCCCCATCACCACCTGCCCGAAGATCGTGTACTGACCGTCGAGCTGCGATGTCTTGTCGACGCAGATGAAAAATTGGCTGCCGGCGGAATCGTTTTCGCGGGCGCGCGCCATCGAAAGCGTCCCGCGCTCATGCTTGGCGCTCCGGGAAAACTCGGCTTTGAGGTTAACGCTTTCGGCGATGCCGGCGTAGCCCTTTTCGCCGAGTGCAACGTTGAGCTGATCGACCAGGTGCAGTTCGTCGGCACTCAATACGTCACGATATGTCGGCCCGCCTTGCCCGTCGTTGCGGGGGTCGCGGTCCTTGCTGTTGGGATCGCCGCCCTGGATAACGAACCCCGGTACGAGGCGGTGGAAGTAGGTGCCTTCGTAAAATCCGCTACGGGACAAAAAGACGAACTGGGCGACGTGATGCGGCGCCAGATCCGGGTAGAAGACGACCAAGATATCGCCGGCGTCGGTATCCAAACGGGCGAACGGCCCGGGAGGTTGATCCTCCGCGGCAACTGCAACCGAACCCGTTACGACGGGGTACGGCACGGCGGTGAACATACCGACTGCCGCGATCGCCAGGAGTGCGGCCATTGTCGGGCCGAAGCGACGCCTGGTGGTCACGCGCCACCTGGTACTTGAAAGCATATGATTCCTCCTGTCGCGGTGCCGAGGCCGGAGCGCTGGCTCCCGACCGCTATCGCTATTCCTTGCGGATCAAGTACGCGAAGCCGTATTCGGCGTAGAGCGTGTCGCCGAGCCGACGGGCCGCGGTTTGGTCCGGTAGGTTCGGTACGCAAACTCGATGGTAGCGTAGACCGCCGACCGTCGCGGTCTCAATCACGGCGTGGACACCGCTCTCGGACAGCCGGGCGAGCCGTCGATCGGCATTGGCCACCTGGCGGAACGAGCCGACCTGCAGACAATAAGGGCCGAGATCGTCCGCACCGGCGACCACTCGCACCGGCTCGGCGGCGGCGGGCAGCGGCGGCTGAGCGGGCACGGTTGCCGGCGGCTCGGCCGTCGGGATCTCCGCCGGCTGATCGTCGTAGCGGCCGGCGGCGGCACTGTCGGTCTCAGCTACGAGCGGTGTATCGATGACCGCAGCGGGCAGAGGCGCCGACCACTGGTCGCTACTGTGATCGGTAGCTGGCTGCGCGCGCTCGTCGTCGCCACCACCACAACCGGCGACCACCAGGCCAAGCCCCAGCAGCAGGAGCGCAGCCGTGGCGCCTAGCGAGCGGAGCGGCCTGCCGCGAAGATCGCGGGCGTACTTCGTCATGGACGTATCCTCCTGTTGGCACGGTCGGCCGGAACCGAATCGTCCCGACCGCGGCGAGCATACCGGTTGACGCACTACCTGGCAAGACCGACCCGCACGAAGATCGGCAGTACAAACACCGGTCCAGATGCTCCAGGCCGAGTTCGGCTCGGCCACGATTGCGCGCTGACGGTCAGAGCGGCGAGCATAGTTGCAAATTCATGCGACAGCGATCATATTGAACCAATCGTTAACGATTCAACAACCGCGCCCCGATCTGATTGCCGGCCAAGGAGCGACCATGCCCGATCTCATCTACCTCGATAACGCGGCAACCGCATTTCCCAAGCCGTCCAGCATGATCGATTCCATGGCGCAATTCTACCGCGAATATGGCGTCAATCCCGGCCGCTCAGGCTACGACCTCGCTGTGGAAGCCGGCCTCCTGATCGACCGCGCACGCCGCACTCTCGATACTTTCTTCAACAATCCGGCCCACGACTACAACCGGCTGACCTTCGGCAACAACGCGTCCGACGCCCTCAATTTGATCATCCAGGGGATCTGCCGGCCGGGAGATCACGTCGTCTCGACCAAGCTCGAACACAACTCGGTATTGCGCCCCCTGTACGAAATGCAAGAGCGCGGTGTGATCACCCACGAACTGGTCCCGTTCGACACCGACGGTTTCGTCGACCCCGAGCAGATCGCCCGCCGCATCAAGGACGACACACGCCTGGTGGTGGTCAACCACGGCAGCAACGTACTCGGCACCGTGCAGCCCATCGCCGAGATCGGACGTATCTGCCGCGAACGCGGCGTTACTTTCGCCGTTGACGTGGCACAGACCGCCGGCGTGATACCGATCGACATGGCAGCGATGCAGATCGATGTGCTCGCTTTCACCGGTCACAAGTCGCTGATGGGACCGACCGGGATCGGCGGCCTGGCGGTCGGCCCGGACGTGCCGATCCGTAGCACCCGCTGGGGAGGCACTGGCGTCAAGTCCGCGGTACGCACCCACCTCGAAGAGTTCCCTTTCCGTTGTGAAATCGGTACAGCGAATACCATCGGTATCGCCGGACTACAGGCGGGGCTGGAATGGATCACCGAGCGCGGCATCAACCGGATCAGAGAACACGAGATGGAACTGACACGCATCCTCACCGAAGGTCTGCAGGATATCGCAGGCGTGACCGTGTACTGCGCCGGTTGGAGCGATCGCCACCTGCCGGTGGTCACCTGCAACGTCGCGGATATGGAGGCCGGTGAGACCGGTATGATCCTCGATGTCGAGTACGACATCGCCACACGCACTGGCCTGCACTGCGCGCCGCTGGCGCACGTCGGTATCGGCACCGCTCCGAAGGGCGCAGTCCGGTTCGCCATCGGCCCGTTCAACACCGAAGAGCACGTCCGAACCGCCGTCGAGGCGATGCAGGAAATCTCGGTGCTCAGACAACCGCGCTCGGCGTAGTCGAACCTCGGCAGCGCAGACCGAACCCGATACGGCTTACGGCTACTGGGCCCGCGGCAACGGGTATGAACAAAGCGCCCCGCCATCGGCGGGGCGCTTTGCCTGTTCTCGCGACCACAAGGGTTTTGAAACGCGTCTAGCGCATCTCCTCCGGCTTGTGGAGAATGAAGGTCACCCGGCGATTCTGGGCACGGCCTTCGTCCGAGTCGTTGCTCGCCACAGGGTGGAACGGGCCGTAGCTCATGACAGCGATCCGCTCGGCCGGTAGGTCGAATTTATCGGTCATGTAGCGCACGACCGCCGCCGACCGAAAAGCACCGAGTTCCCAGTTGGACGGCCATTGCATCTGGAACTCCTCCATGATCTTCCGGTTATCCGTATGCCCGGCGACCATGATATCCCAGTCCGGATGCTGGTTGACGGTGTTGGCAATGACCTCGAGGGTCGATTCCATAGTGTCCAGGACTATGGTCTGGCTCGAGCCGAAGAGTATCTCGTCCCGAACCGAGATGTAGACAACTTCGTTCATCTGTTCGACCAGGACGGCGTTCTCGGCCTTCTGCTGCTGCAGGTTCTCGCGCAATTCGCTGGCGATCTCTTCGCATTCGGCGTTGGTCGCATCCTTCTCCGATAGCTGCTGCTGCAGATCGGCGATCTGGGAATCGAGTTGCGCGATCTGCTCCTCTTGTTTCTTGCACGAGCAGCCACTCAGCGCGACCAGAGCCACAACTAGCCCGACCATAAGGCTCAGCTTGACCAGTGTCAGAAACGTGATCTTGCCCCGGTACATCTTGCCTCTCCTTTGCTTGCGGCGACGCCGCACCAATCGTACTTCTTTGCATCGAAACGACCGAGGCAGCGCGCTGCCATGGCACGCAGCACCTGCCGCAGACAACCTTCCACTTCCCGCGTGAGCAGCCGTGCACCCGGCCGCAATCGCGGCTCAACATCGGCCTCAATCTACAAGCAGTTGCGGCGAGCGCAAAGCGGTTTTTTGGGAAGCTTCGTTCAATCGGTACGACCGAGTTCGGCCAGACGGTTCAGATCACCGTCGCGGCCGATGACGTCGACCTCGTCGCCCTGCTCAAGTAGTGCCTCGCCGCTGGGCAACGGAATCCGCTCCCGCAACGGTTTTTCACCGGCTTGGGCAGTGGTGGTGTCGGCCGCTACCCGGACGATCTGCACCAAGTTCAGCCGTTGATCGTTGAGCAATCGCAACTCGGCCAATGACCGTCCCGCCCACTCCGCCGGGATCGGCAGACGCCGCAAACTGTAACCCTCTGGCAGTTCGACGAAGTCGACCACCGAGTCGTGCAACAGGTGCTCGGCCAGCCGCATACCCATCTCCTCTTCCGGCATCACGATGCGGTCAGCCCCGACCTCACGTAGCACTTGTGCCTGCAGCTCGTTGAGCGCCTTGGCCACGACCAGTGGCACGCCGAACTCCTTGCAAAGCAGAGTCACCAGCACCGACGACTCGAAATTCGTGCCGATGGCCACCACGGCGGCGTCCATGCGGCCGAGATCGTAGGCCTGCAGATTTTCCCGTTTGGTAGCATCGCAGGCGACCGCCACCGAGACCTGCTGCTGGACGGCCTCGACCAACTTGAGATTACGATCGATGGCCAGCACTTCCACGCCAGCATTGTACAGCCTTTCGGCGACGCTGACACCAAACCTGCCGAGCCCCAATACAGCGACCTTGTGCATGGTTGTTGCCTCCGGTATGCCGATCCCGGTAACCTCCGACCCGGCGTTCTAGCGTCCTGTCCCGGGACCCTCATGGTAGTCCGGACTAACCGATCATAATCCGGGCGCGGGGCAGACGTACGCCGCTGCCCCGGTTATCGCCCACCAAGCTGTGAGCCAATGTGAGCGGCCCTAGCCGACCGACGAACATCAGGACAATGACGACCAAACGCCCCACTGCTGACAGCTCCGGTGTCAACCCCAGCGACAGACCGACGGTCCCCAGCGCGGAGCAGACCTCGAAAGCAGTAGTCAGCAGCCCTGCCCCCTCGGTGACCAGCAGAACGAATAGCGCCGCCGCCGCCGCGATGGCCCAGCTAGAGACCACCAACAATGCGCGGTTGACCGCCATCGGGTCGATCTCCCGATCGGCGAGCCGTACGATCCCACTGCCGTACCGCAGCGATTTCAGATTGGCCCAGATGACCGCCAACGCAGTGACCTTGACCCCGCCGGCCGTGGAACCCGGCGCACCGCCGATGAACATCAAGATCATCATCATAAACAGTGACGGCACCGAGAGAGCAGTCAGATCGACGGTGTTGAAACCGGCCGTGCGGCAGGTGGCCGACTGGAA
>JAUVBS010000289.1 GCA_030591105.1 bacterium
GAAACCGCTCTTCTTGAACCTCCAGCCCGACTTCAACTGCCGGTGGTAGAGGCAGTTGGGATTGGGGCAGAAGGGCGGCCGGAAGTCCGAATCGTGTTGTGGGGGAGTGAACATATCCGGCCGGATCGCAGGGATCGGGCCGGATACATTTTCAGAGGCACAACTCAGTCGACGTGCTCGATGATGACCGCTACCGAACCGTCCATCTCGGCGCGTAAATCTTCGCGCTGGATCGACTCGGTCTCGATCTGTTCGCGCGGCACGATCAGGCTGTACGCCAGGAAGGTGGCGACGGCGTCGGCCCGTTGCTCGGCGAGCTCCAGCCTCTCGGCAGTCGCCACGACTCTGACCGGCGAGTACGGATGCTGACGGATCTCATCGCCCGATCGTGTCAGCCAACTCTGCCCCGCATCGGTTAGCTCTGTCTCGTCGCGCCTGAACAGCTGCCCGCCGGCGAGCGCGAGGATACGGTCGCCGTCACGCCGGTAATCGAGGGCCGGAATGCGAAAGCTGACGCCGGCGTAGTTGTAGGAATTCGTGCCCTTGTCGGTGATACCGAATACGTAGCTGTAGGGATAACCGACCTGGAGCATCTCGCCCTGATCACTCAAACCGTCCCAATCCAGCTCATGCGGAGGATTACCCGTACCGGCGAAGGTCTTGAACGGACTGCCCCGGTAATCGGTGACCGCCAGGGACCAGCTCTTGGTCTGATGTCCTTCCGGATCTATCGGGTAGAAGGTAACCACCGGTGTCGTGGCCATCTCCTGGATCCAGAAATGGGGTGGCTGGTCGCTGGCGAGACGTTCGAGGTTGTTCAGGTGCGGCTGCAGACCCGATACCGGGCTGACACCGAGGGCGGTTTCATCCATCGGTGCAAAGAACGAGTCGACGAGCGCAGCGTCCAGCTCAAACGTGAACGTGCTCTTCTCGATACTCTGACGTACCTCGTTCTCCGCCTCGACGATCATCTCCGGTAGGGCCGCGCCGTTTTCCCCGTCTTCGGTCCATTGCTGTCCTTGTTCCGGACCAGCGGCCTGCTCATCGGCGGTCTCGTCGGCCAGGACCGCTACGGTCATCGTGAGCGTTAGCGCCACCACAACGATCCATACCGCGATAGCCGGGTATCGCTGGCTCTGGCTCGTTCTGTTTCCTGTGCGATGCATCCACATATCCTTCCCTCGCCCGTTGCCGCCTAATTCAGGCGGAACACGATGGTAATCACGCCCCACTGCTCCACGGCGGCCTGCCCGGACGGCAGGGGAGCGAACCGGAATTTCCGGATCGCCTGCATGGCCGCCTGGTTCAGATCGCGGTGCACACTGGTCTGATCGAAGTACAGGTTATCCTTCACGCGCCCATCGGCGAGCACGGTGAAGTGTACGGCGACGGCCCCCTCCCAGCCTTTCTTGCGGGCTTTCTGGGAATAGACCGCCGTGGCAGCGTGGAGAATCTTGCGACCCTTGATCTGACCGCTGATGGTCATGTTCACGCCTTCGCCTTGCCCGAGTTTCGCTTCGGTCACGGCCTGCTTGGCACCGCCGACGTCGGCCGATTGGTCCGCGACGATGGACTTGGTCGTGGTCGGCTCGACCAGACGCGTACGCCGGCCGGCGAGACCGCCGCCACGTCCGCCGTTGCCGCTGCCGTAGTTGAGGATCGTCTTGCGGCCGGACGATGAGCCACCACCACCGGACGGCCCTTCGACGTCGAGCACGCCGCTGCCGCCCGACGTGCCAGACTGGCTCTTGTCCGCGCGCGCGAGTCCGGCTGTCGGAGCCCGGTAGCCGCCGTTTCTGCTCTGGCTCTGCAGGGCACCGCCCGCTCCGATGGAGGCCGGAGCCTCGGCCACCGCGCCGGCGCGGCCATGTTTGGACACGGCCGGCACGCCACCGTCGCCGGTGGCGATCTCGCCATGCCGACTCTTCAACGCCGTACCGGCCTGCGCCTTGAATAGTTCGCGGTTGACGGGACGAGCCGCTTGGAGGGCCTTAACGTCTGCCTCGCTGGGCGCCAGAGCACCCTTGAGACGGCTCGCGTCGATGATCTGTCGGTTGGTCGCGCGCGGTTGAGCCGCCTGCATCTGAGCCGCTTCGGCCAGCATCTGGGGCTGCATCGTGGTCGGCTGGACCTTCGGTACCTGGACGTCGTTCACTTCGACACGGGTCTGCGGCGCCGCGAGCTCCGGTAGCTGCGGCTTCGCCGTCAGCGCCGGCCGCGGTTCCGGCCGCGGCGGCTCCGGATCGGTAGACTTCTTGACGGCCGAATCGGTGGTCACGCCCATCCCAGGCGGACTGAGATCGCGCCGCGGCTTGGCCTTCATCTTGACCTTCGCAGCAACGTCCTCGCCATAGCGGGCCTCGATGTAGGCGATCTCGGTCAGCTCGCCTCCCTCTTGCACCATGGCGACCTGACGGCTGACCATGATGAAAAGCAGCAACAGCAATCCGCCATGGACGGCGAAGCTGAGCGCGATCGAACCCTGGGTAGACCGCCGACGGTCGATATACCGCTGGATCATCACTGCGGATCACCGTCCTTCGGCTTGGTCGCCAGAGCGATACGTGGCGCCTGGGCGTCCTCGATCGCAGCGATCAGCTGCTCGACCGAGCCGTACATCAAGTCACGGTCGGCCTTGATGACCGCTACCGCGTGCGGCATCTGCTCGAACACCGGCCCGAGGTAGAACGGGATCTCGGACAGCAGCACCTGGTCTTCGCCGATGAAGATCTCGTGGTCCAGGGTATAGGTGATCTCGATGTTGTCGGTGTCGTCCACTTCGGCCGCGCTCGCTTCAGGCAAGGCGACCTCGGTTTCCTGTCCGCTCAAGAACGGCGCGATCATCATCAGGGTCAAGACCACCACGAGAGAGACGTTGATGATCGGAACGACCGTTACTCGGTTCTCGAGAGTGGGGATGCTCTTCTTCACGTCATCTCCCTATTTCGTTGAGCAGAGCCAAACTTTCGGCGCCACTCATCTTCGCCACGTCGAGTACTTCGACGACTCGGCCGAGGGAGACTTCGTCGTGAGGTATGATCACCACGGTCTTGTCTTCCCGCATGGCGAGGCGCCAAGTCAGTTCTTGCTCGAGCTCGGCAACGGTCACCTGCACGCCGTTCAGATCGTTCCCCTCGGGTAAGACCGAAACGGTCAACATGTCCTCGTCCTGCACATCCTTGGGCTGGATGATGGCGTTTTCGGTTCCCGCCTCGGCCTGATTGACCTGGATGCCGTTCCACATGATGGCCGGCATGGTGATCAAAAAAACCACGATGAGCGTTGTGGTAACGTCGGCCAGAGGCGTGATATTCGCCTCGGTGTTACCGCTAACCAGTTGGCCTTTTTTCGTCACGGACATGTCGTTATCCTCTTCGCAAGGGCCGCGCCAGCACACCCGCCCTAGGGTCGGGAGATCGCTTTAGGTCAACACTGCCTCAGCAGGCTGCTTCCGCGTAGTCGGAGCCTGGGTCGGGACCTTCTGCGGAGCCTTCTGCGTACCAGCAGCCGCCCGCGGCCGCTTCTGTATCTGGCTCCAGATGGCGAAGTACTCTTCCCGGGCATCCTCCAACTTCGCCGTCCGCGTGCGGATCTGGCGTATGAAGAAGTTATAGAAGACCGTCGCGATCACGGCGACGATGATACCCGCGGCCGTGGTCAGTAGCGCCTCGGAGACACCCATGGCTACCACGGCGCCGCCGCCCGAGCCGGTGCGCGCGATATCGGCGAACGCACGGATGATACCGACCACAGTACCGAACAGACCGAGTAGCGGTGC
>JAUVBS010000167.1 GCA_030591105.1 bacterium
ACGCAAGCTGGTCATATTGCACTAGAACTCGTTCAACTCACTCTTTATCCGGTTGTGCGTCCAGTTCCTTGATGAGCCGGTTCAGGTAGCTGCGCTGCAGACCGAGCTCGGCTGCGGCGCGGGTCTGATTGCCCCCGGCATCGACCAACGCCTGACGCACGATACGACGTTTGAACACCGTGACCGCTTCCTTGTAGGGGAGCGCCCGGATATCGTCGGCATCGGCGGCGGGACCGGCCAGAACCTCGGGCGGGAGCAGGTCCGCCGTCAGGGTATCGGTCGGCGCCAGCACTGCCATCCTTTCGACCGCGTTACGCAGCTGCCGGACGTTGCCGGGCCATGAATAGTCGTGCATGATCGCGAGGGTTCGCGCGGCGAAATGCAACCGCTCGCGCTTCAGCTCGTCGCTGAATTCGGCGAGGAAACACTCGGCGAGAACCGGAATGTCATCGTCCCGCTCGCGCAACGGCGGTACCCGTAGGTTGATCACGTTGAGGCGGTAGAATAGATCTTCGCGGAACCGCCCTTCTTTTACTTCATGCTCCAGATCACGGTTGGTCGCGGCGATGATCCGACAGTCGACCCGCACGGTCTGGTTACCACCGACCCGTTCGAATTCGCCGGCCTCGAGAAAGTGTAGAAGCTTGGTCTGCAGATTCGGACTCACGTCGCCGATCTCGTCGAGAAAAGCCGTCCCGCCGCCGGCCGCCTCCAGGCGCCCGCTCTTGCGACCGACGGCGCCGGTGAACGCCCCGCGTTCGTGTCCAAACAGGGTCGATTCGATCAGCTCGTCGGAAATGGCGACGCAGTTGACGTAGACGAACGGTCCGGTGGCGCGCAAACTCTGGGCGTGGATGTGCTCGGCGAGGACCTGTTTGCCGGTCCCGCTCTCGCCGCTGAGGATGACCGTCGTATCGGCGCGCGCCGCGCGATTGGCCGTCTCGACCAGCTTGAGCATGACCGGCGCCGATCCTACCAGTCTCGACTCGGTGCGGTCGGCGAAGGCCTGACTCACCCGCCGTAGCCGGCGCCGTTCGAGCGAGCGTTCGACGACGTTCTCGAGCAGGTCGAAATCCGCCGGTTTCGTCAAGAAGTCGGCCGCGCCCAGCTTCAAGGCCTCGACGGCCTTCTGGACCGAGCCGTGGGCGGTCAGCACGACGATATCGGCGCTGCACTCGCTCTCGGCCAGCCGCTTCATCGTCTCGAGCCCGTCGATACCGGGCATCGTCAGGTCCATCAAGATCAGATCGAAAGCCCGCTCGGCTGCCAACGTCACGGCCTGCAACCCGTCCGGGGCGGTCACGACGTCGTGTCCCCAATAAGCGAAGCGGTCGGCCAGTGCGAGCCGTAAGCTCTCGTCGTCGTCAACGATCAGTACCGACGCCTTGAGTTTCATCGTCGCTCTCTTCCGTTGCGGTCGCGGCCAAAACGAGCGTGAACAACGCCCCGCCTTCGGGATGATCGGACGCGTGCGCGTCACCGCCCATCAGTTTCAGATACTCCCGCGTGATGTACAGTCCCAGACCGTGTCCGCCGCTATCGGCGTGGGGGCTCGGCGTTCCCTGAGCAAAGCGTGCGAAGGGATCGGGCAGACCGCCGAGGCCCGGCCCCTGATCGCGCACCGCGATGGTCACCCGACCAGCTTCGGTCGCCGCGCTAACCTCGATCTGTCCGTCGTCCGGGGAGTACTTCACCGCGTTGTCGAGGATGTTCAACAGGGATTCTTCGAGCTTCTCTGCGTGGCCGACAGCGGTCAGATCGCCGGCGTCACAAAACTGCTTGATCGTGACCGAGCGAACTTCGACCAGCGGTGCCACCGCCCGTATCGCAGCATCGACGATCGCGGTGACACTTACCGGACCGAGCGGCAGATCGACGGCCGCACTCTCGAGACGGCTGATATCCAGCAAGGTGTCGATCAGGCCCCCCAACCGGCTGACGGAATCATCGATCGATCCGAGGTACGCCCGCTGCTTGTCGTTGAGTTCGCCCGCCAGACCGTCGAGCAGGTTGCGGGCCGACCAGCTCACCGCGGCCAGCGGAGTGCGTAGATCGTGAGCGACGCGCGAGAGGAAATCGCTCTTGAGTTGGTTCAGCTCGTCGAGTTGCCGGCGCCGTACCGCGTACTCGACCATCTTGCGCACCAGTTGCAGACGGTGCAGGCGACTGGCGGTGAGGTCGGCGCAGCGGCGCAGAAACTCCAGGTCGGTATCGACGTAACGGCGCTCGGTGCGACGACCGCCGAGCAGTAGATAACCGAAGCGTTGCGCTTGCCACGCAAGCGGCTGGACGATCACGATCTGTCGGTCGGCAAGCTCGGTCGGAAAAGCCGCGTTCTCTTGCTCGGGTAGGGCGGTACTGCCCGGTGCCGCCAGCGGATCGCCGTGGCTTCTACCGCCTGCGACCAGGTACTGAAACACCGTGTCAGGTGGGACCGGGCAGGCGTCTCCGTCCTCGGCGACAGCATCGCCTGTCCGCGCAACGGCGGTCAACGTTCGTGGATCGAGGAATCGGCGGACGACGCCGCTCAAGCGTCGCAAGACGTCGTCGGGATCATCGGTTCGCTCGATGCGATCGGCGAGGACCGATAGCGCCGTCTTCTGGTTCAGTTGGAGCTTGAAGAACGTGCGGTCGATCCAGCTACCGATCACACGGCGCAACGGATGAAAGATGATACCGGCCACCAGACCGGCGCTCGCTACGCCGAAGACGACACGACTGGAGTTCGCAGCTGTGCGTCCGGTGCCGAATATCACCAGCGGGAGCAGCACCACGGCCACCGTCGCGGCGGCGAGCAGGGTGTACAGCAAGCTCCGCCGGATGATGATGTCGATGTCGAGAAACTGGTAACGGACGGCGGCGAACACGAAAGCCGCCGGGACCGCGAGCTCGAGGATACGGTCGGCGTGGGGTGGTAGCGGCGCCGGCAACCCGATCAACTGCGGCAAGGTACGCAGGAAGACGTACGGCGCCGAACCGATGAAGAACCCCCAGAGTAGCCACCGCACCTGCTTGCGCTCGCGGATCAGCTCGAGGCGACGGCTTGCCCGCACCAGGTACACCAACCCGATGACCACTTCGACGACCATCACGGCGTCGGCGATGCGCTGCGGTAAGTGTACCGACGCGTCGGTCTCTGGACCGGGCGCGATGAGGTAGCGGAAAAACGCCGCGGCCTGCCAGCCGACCAGCAGGACGGCGACCGCGATCAAAGTCGGCATCAACCAGCGTTGGCGATCAAGAACCGCTTGCCGGCGTGGAAACGAAAGCGCGAGATTGATGAGGGCCACGGGTAAGAATGCCAGGCAAGCCAGCTGGATCACGGCCAGTATGAAGCTCGGCCCCGGTGGCGGCGGTCGGAAATAGACGCCACCGACCAGGACCGCTATCCCGTACATCAGCGTGATCCAGAAGAACTGCGGGACCGCCGGCAGCGCCACCCGTGGTGCGAAGACGAAGAAGGCAACCGCCCAGAACGCCAGACCGCTCAACAATGTGACTGCCAAGTACAGAGAATCGTAGGTGCGTATTAGCTCCACGGACCGGGCCGGTTCACCGTTCGGTTCGAGGCGTAACTGGTGGCCCGGTGGCCAACCCTCGGCCAAGAAGCGTAACTGCTCGGCGTCCGCGGCGACGAAGCCTTCGACGTTCACCGGGTAGGCGAGGCGTGTGCGGTCCAGATCCCGGGGTAGCGATGCGACGCGACTCTGGTGAGAGAATCCCCACAACGCGGCTACTAGACCCGCGATTGCTATCAGACGGTATGACCAGCGCCGATCGCCGAACATCGCTCCTTCTTTCGCCGCGGCAAGGCACGGTGCAGCCGAAACTAGCGGATTGTAGGTTGAGCGATGGCTGCACGAGCCCGTGAAATTGTAGACCGGTTGGCTGGAGAACTCAATCGATCACACACTATTTGTATCGTACCTAGCGGCGGCGCCAGTGTCGTACTGGCGCCGCCTCTCGTTCGTTGGTCACCGCTGCTAGTCGTCGATGCACTGCGTCTGGCTGCGGTAGGTCTTCAGACCCCATTGCGGTAACTCGATCTGCTCGACGAGGATCTGAGGCCCCCCGTCGTCGCGGGTCATCCGACGGTCGATGGCGAGGATCCGGCTGCTGCTCGCACTCATGTTGCCGTGCTGCAGACCGGAGACTCGGGCCGGGAACGGATCACCCACCGGCACCGGATCTCCACCAGAGAGGTCGAACGGCTGGGCCGTGATCTGGCCGGTGTACTCGGCCTGGGAGGTGAATTGGAGATCATCATGGATCTCCGTGGTGATCCAGAGGTCCACCGGTCCGGTGACCATCAAATAGTCACCCGGCCCCACGGAACAGAAAGGCCGCGGCACCATCTGGTTGAACTCCACGACGATGTTGGCGGTGTAGACTTCGGGTATCACCGGCGCGGCACCGGTAACGTTGAGAATGGTCCCTTGACCGTCGGACACCAGCGGCACCGGCTCCGTTACCGGCGGCTCCGGTCCACCGACGATGGCGATGAGTTCAGGCGGCAGGAGGTTGTAGATTTCCGGCGGGATCGAGCGGAAGCTGGGCGAGGCGTTGATGGGACCGGTGGGCATCATGGGGACATCCGCATCGAGCAGTCCGGTGCGCATCAGGTCTGCGACTATCAGCTGTTCGGCGAATTCCCAGCTCAGGACCTGGTGACTGGTCGTACCGGGGATCTGCAGCTCGAAGTGCGCGCCGCCCAGGGTCCAGTTACCTTCGCCGTAAGCGTTGCCGGTGCGGAACAGACGCAGATGGAACCGTATCGGACCGTAGTCGCCCAGGGTGAGTTGCACCACACTGCCGACCCAGCCGTCGCCGGTCGTCGCGTACGTGGTCTGCACATCGCCGCCGAGAGCGTCGAGCCAGACGGAATTGAACGGTGGCGCATCCGGAAAACCGAATGCGGTGCGGTCGCCGTCCAGAGCGAGCAGGGCCGCACGGATCTGTAGCGGATCGACCTCGCCCGCGAACACGATGTTGATGGGGTCGACCGGTGTGGCATCGTACGTGGTGCCGGTGTAGGGCCAGAAAAGAAGGGACTCGTCACCGAAAGTGACGGACACCTGCTCGTCCGGCGGTATGTTGCCGTTCTGGAAGATGATCTCGATGTCCTTGTCGAAGAGGTCGTTGTACTCATCCTGCGGCACCACGGGGTTCTCGTCGCTGCAAGCGGTGACGAGCAGGGTGATCGCTGCCAGCAGAATCAGGGTTGTGATGGTCAACTTGTTGGTCAGATACATGGTTTGCTCCTCTCTCAGAGAATCGGTTCGGGTCGAGGCATCGGTACGGCCGGCCGACCAGCGATATCCAAGCCCTGTGCCAGAACTCGGGACCGGCTGTCTGGATTTGGTATCCCATTGAAATATAGCCAGTTACGAATCAGGCTACAGCGCGTCGCCCCGGTCTTGGCAGACGGCTGGTCCGGGCAAGTGTGCGGTATCGGATACGAAGGCGTGAGGGAGAGTGAACAGGGAGTGAACTGGTCGTGGCC
>JAUVBS010000049.1 GCA_030591105.1 bacterium
GCCGATCACCGGGCGCAAGCAGGTGAGCCTCGTCTCGGATACCGAGGTGATGGCGATGAGCTATCAGCAATACGACCAATTCCTCGCCGAGAATCAGCTCAGCCAAGACGCCGAAGTCACCCAGATGATCCAGCGTGTGGGAAGACGTATCCAGCGCGCGGTCGAGCAGTATTTCGCCGAGTACGGGATGTCCGACGAGCTGGCCGGTTACGCCTGGGAGTTCAACGTTGTCGAGTCGAATCAGGTCAATGCGTGGTGTATGCCCGGTGGCAAGGTAGTGTTCTACACCGGCATCCTACCGTACTTCGAGAGCGAGGCGGATGCCGCGGTGGTGATGGGCCACGAGGTGGCCCACGCGGTGGCCGAGCACGGCGCTGAACGCATGAGTCAGCAGATGATGCAGCAGATGGGGGCGATGGCGGTGGAGCAGGCTGTCCAGAGCAAGTCGGCGGCGACGCAAGATATCTTCAGAAGCGCTTACGCCCTCGGTAGTCAGTTGGGAGCCATGCTCCCGTACAGTCGCCTGCACGAGAGCGAGGCCGACCACATCGGACTGATCTTCATGGCCATGGCCGGCTACGATCCGCGGGTAGCTCCGCTGTTTTGGCAGCGCATGTCCCAGGCGAGTTCCGGCGGGAAGCCACCGGAATTCCTCAGCACGCATCCGGCCGACGAGACACGGGTACGGCGGTTGAACGAACACATGGCCGAGGCGATGCAATACTACACGCCTTGAGTTGTGTCGTAGGGAAGACGGAGGATTGCAATCTCGGTGTTTTGCGATGCCCGGCCGAGTCGCTGCCAGAAATGGTGCCCCCCAGTCTTACGCACCACCGAACGTCCTGGCCCCTCGGTTCGACAGCGACGAGGACCCCCCGGGGGGTTTTTCATACCGGCGACCTATCGGACAGGGGGCTGACCTTGCGGTCAGCCCCCCGGCTGTCAATCCTATCGTTGGCTCCTACCGATATAGGCCCTTCAATGCTCCCCAGGGCACCTGTTCGGTCGGCACGGACTGCTCGACGATGATGGTCAGGTCCACATTCGTAGTACACGGTGGATCGTAGTCGTCGCTGGCTGCGAAGTGAATGACATGAGTCCCGATCTGCGTCTCGTCGGGTGTGAAGGTCATTTCGACCGTGGATGGGTTTCCGTCTGTAATGACGGCAGTGAAATTGGCCAGACCGTCGCTGTCGACGAGCGTGGTCACCGTTTGACCGGATTCCGGTCCGATGAAACTCACCGTCAGCTGTAGTGTCATGTTGTCCTCGGTCAGAACCACGGTGTTGTTCGGCGGGAAATTGAGTGCCACGGGGCACTGGTTCGTCTCGCCGCCGACCGCGAAGCAGATGTTGCTACCGTCCAGCCAGTCGACGCCGCTGATCCCGTCGGGTCCAGCGTAGTCGGCGCCCGGGTGATCGAAGCGACCGATGTTGAAGAAGTCGATCCCATCACCCTTGTTCACGCCCACGGTGGCCGGCGAGCCGCCGAAACCGCCTTCGCCGTCGGAAGCATCACCGGTGGTCCAGCTCATGTCGCCGTAGCAGAAGCAAACATTGTTGTTTAGTCCAGGCGGTGCGTCGGCTGAACCATCGCTGATGATCAGCTGGAAGGTGTTCTGCAGGTCGGTGTGGCTGCTGTAGTAACCGACGTGATCCCAGGTTATCGCGAGCCAGCCTGGGCCGGTCTTCATCCAGACGACACCGGCGTTGTCCTCCAATGAACGAGTATCGACATCCCCCCAGAACGGAGCGACCATGGGAAAATCAGAGATGGGAAAGCCCTCGGGCGAGTAAGTCGAATAGGGCGCTCCAAAACTGATGTTACCGTTGTTGTTGATGTAACACTCGGTCTGGGGCGAACCGAACAGGTCGAAGGTGAAGCCCAGCGGAACCGATACGGTGGAGCCATCGTCATTTTCGAAGCAATCGGCGACGCCGTTGGTGAATTCCACTACCTCCCAGGTGAGGTCGAGGGGAAGGCAGAGTCCGGCATCTCCCTGCTGGTTGCAGGGCCAGTCGCTGCGCAGTGGTTCTACATTGGTGTCGTTGATCTTATTGCCGGCGAGTGCCGGCATGGCGATCATGATCGTTACGGCTAGTATAGCTAGGATCGTTCGTTTCATTACTGTCCCTCCACAGTAGTTGGGTGTTGGCGGTCGGACAGGTGTCTGGAAAGAGACACACCGAGAAAATCGGTCTAACCGCGCTTTACTTTGCGCCAGTCTATAGCTGGAAATCCCGGCCAGCTTTCTGATGCCATCCCCCGAGGCATCCCACACCTGGCCAAACACCTCCCTCCAGATTCCGAACGAGAACGGTTCTATTTATCGGCGGGTACGAGCCACCGCACGTCCCCGCCAGGATGTATACGATGCTCTGAAGTTGGTGAAACCGACGCTATTTCAGGTATTGTCGCGATCTCTCTGATCGTAGCCATTCTCGCCACCGGGCAATGCCGGCCCAACTTCTGGCAAGAGATCGCTCCACAAAACAGACTCTATCAAAACAGGAGTATTTTAGTCAAGTACTTAATTCGGCGTGTTGGCTGATCGATCTCGCAGGTTGGCGGATAGGTCTCCCAAGCTGGCGGATAGGGCCGAGGGTTGGAGTCCGTCGGCCCGATCCGGATCACCCCTGCAGTTCCTGGCGGACCAGGTTCTCGACGCCGCCGGCGACGACGAGTTCTTGCACCGGTCGGCCCACCGGTAAGAAGCGGTACTCCGTGTCGCGCCAGATGGCGACCGAACGTGCGAAGTCCAGTGCGATCGGTTCATCTGTGTACACCGTCTTCTCGCCGGCGTCGGCTTCGCTGGTGAAGGCTTGGCGCAGGGCGTCGGTGAGGGTGGGGCACTCGACGCAGACGAACCCGTTGTTGATGGCGTTGCGCAGATAAGTCTGGCTGTAGCTGCCGGCGATCACGCAGCCGATGCCGGCGGCCATCAGCGCGGTGGCGGCCTGCTCGCGCGAGCTGCCGGTACCGAAGTTGTAGCCGGCGATCAACACGTCGCCCCGGGCGATACGGCCGGCGAAGGCGGGGTCGTAGTTTGCCATGACGACCTCGGCCATCATCTGCGGCGTCATGTCGTCGCGGTAGGTGTAGTCCTTACCGTAGATGCCGTCGGTGTTGAGATTGTCGGTGGGCAGATAGACCGCGCGGCCGGTGATCTCGGCGGGGAAGCCGTCCAGCATGGCGACTGCTGCGGGCGCGCCGCCTGCTGCGACACCGGATAGATCGGTGAAGTTCTGGGCCGGCGCGCTGTCGCGTAGGGCGGTTTCGTCGGGACCGGTGATGTAGCCGGCGATGGCGCTGGCGGCCACGACCGCGGGGCTGGCCAGGTAACACTCTGCGTCCCGGCTGCCCATGCGCCCCTTGAAGTTGCGGTTGGTCGCCGAGATACCGACCTCGCCGGCTTCGAGCAGACCCGTGCCGAGGCCGATGCATGGACCGCACCCTGGTGGCAACGGCGTCGCGCCTGCCTCGAGCAGCGTTTGCCAGACACCGGTCTCTTCCGCACGGCCCTCGACCAGGGCACTGGCGGCGGCGACGTAGAGCGATACGCCGTCGGCGATCCGTTTACCACGCAACACCTCCGCGGCGGCGGTGAGATCTTCCAGGCGGGCATTCACGCACGAGACCAGGTATGCCTTCTGGACGGCGACCTTGCGCCGGGCCATCTCCGCCAGCGAGGTCATCGCCTGGACCGTGTCGGGGCCGCAGACGTGCGGCGTGACCCGGGTCAGATCCAGCTCGATCTCGGCGGCGTAAACGGCATCGGGATCGGATACCGGTGGGTCCTGCTGCCAGCCGGTGATCATCGCGTCGGTCAAGCGGTCGGTCGCGCCCTCGCTGGCGAGGTGCGCGGCGCGGTCACGTAGCCAGGCGATGGTCGTGGTATCGACACCAAACCAGCCGACCAGCGCGCCCCATTCAGTGGTCATGTTCGCGATGCTCAGCCGCGCTTCGATGGAAAGCGACCCGATACCCGGTCCGCTGAATTCGATCGCGGCGTTGAGGACCTCGCCCTGGTTGTAAAGACCGCACAGCGTGATGATCACGTCCTTGCCGCTGACTCCCGGCGGCAGCTCGCCGGTCAAGGTCACCTTCACCGTGCGCGGAACCTGCCACCAGGTCTTGCCGGTTGCCCAGAGCGCCGCCGCGTCGGTGCGCACCACCGGTGTGCCGACCGCTCCGAGCGCGCCGTACATGTTGCTATGGCTGTCGCTGGCCACCACGAAACCGCCCGGCAGGACGTAACCCTCCTCGACCATCACCTGGTGGCCGATGCCGCGGCCGGCCGGATAGTGGGTTACCCCTTGCTCGGTGGCGAAGGCAGCGATCTCGCGGTACTTGGTCTGGTTCGTTTCGCTGGTGTCCTGGATGTTGTGATCGAGGGTGAAGATCGGTTGCCGCGGATTCGCGAAACGGGCAGCGCCGAGACCGCGGTACTTGATCATCACCGCGGCGGTGTTGTCGTGGGTCATCACGTGATCGGGGACGATGGTCACGTAGTCGCCGGCGCGCACCTCGTGGCCGGCGGGCAGGCCGACGGCGTGGGCCTGCGTGATTTTTTCGATGACGGTCTGAGGCATGGCTTCTCCGCTCGTCGGTCCGGTTCGGAATGTACAGCACTCGGTCACGGGCTGATCCGCAATAATGGCAAATATGATGCGCCAAGCCACGCGGCGCCACAAGTTCGGCTAGCAGCTCCGGGCCAGCATAGCAGCTAGTCGCTTTAGTATCTGAACCCGCTTCAGGAGGCCATGGCCTCTGCCGCAGCCGACGGCCTGAACAGAGAAAGGCCGTCTCCCTTCGGGAAACGGCCTTATGATCTGCAGTGTCGCTCGATCTCAGCGGTAGAGGCTCTTGACCGCTCCCCAGGTCGCCTCGTACGCGGCCACCGGTTGCGCATCGATGGCGATGTCATCGATCAGGGTATGATCGGGACCCGGGGGACCTCCGGAGTATCCAAAGACGCGGATCGCGACCAGGGAACCCGCGGCGCGGAGCTC
This sequence comes from bacterium, assembly GCA_030591105.1. Lineage (GTDB taxonomy): Bacteria > Krumholzibacteriota > Krumholzibacteriia > LZORAL124-64-63 > LZORAL124-64-63 > JAUVBS01. Next base: position 5,013 of record JAUVBS010000049.1, read on the forward strand.
CGCCGTAACGTCGAAGAGGCTCCAATCCGCCACCGGGAAGATCAGGAACTCGTCGAAGTCGGTTTCACTGTAGAAGAGATCGACGGCCGAAATCGCCGCCTCTGGCTGCATCGCCCACAAAGTGATGGAGTTGATGCCGGAGACGTCGATCGCATCGAAATCCTGACGGATCCAGTAGTTTCCGAAGTCTTCCGCGCAGTAATCTCCCGAGGCCGCGTCGGCATCAGTGACCGACCAGTTGTTCGTCGTCCACGGGGGCAGCTCTCCGGTCTCGAATCCCGGATTCTGAAGGATGTTGAGCGGCGTCACCAAGACCACATCGCCACTTTCCCGGTCGATCGAGTCGAGGTCGACCGTGAATGAACCGGATTGGGCGATCCTCTCGGCTTGCGCCATCGGAGCGGCCAGAAGCAAGGCGAGCAAGAGTAGTGCAGTAACGAATTTCATGATTCTGATCCCCCATCTCCCCGTGGTCGCACCAAGGTAGCGACCTGACAAGGCTTTCAATTCGGTTTGAATCTTTCTGCGAGACTTCCCGCAGAACGTCTCCGATCCGAGTATACCGCAATTTTATGCATCGTGAAATATTTTTATGCACAATAACAACATGTCGGGCCGGTATTGAACTGATCCCCAGGGCGAAGTGCTCATCGGCGATGGAAACAGACACTGCGAACAGCCGTGGCGCGCTCAAACCAGCCTCTTGCCAGCCGATTAGCCATGGCAGCGGCTCACCATCGGTGTTAACGTGCGGAACCAATGTACGAGCAGTTAATCGGCCCCTGCATCGTGTACGACGCGAGTAGACCGAAGGAGATCGACATGTTGGAACGAGTCGTACGCCGTGCGTTGACGACACGGGGGCTCGTGGCGGTTGTCGCGCTCGCGATGCTGACAGCCGCGAGCACGGTCGGATTTGCGCAGGAGGACGACGATAGTTTCTGGCCCCGCCAGATCGACGCCGAGGGTGGCCGGGTCATCGTCTACCAGCCGCAGGTCGAGAACTATACCAGCGACCGGCTCGAGGCACGCGCGGCGGTCTCGGTTACGATCAAGGGCGAAAGCGCGCCGACCTTTGGTGCGATGTGGTTCGACTGCCGGTTGGCTACCGACCTGGAGAATCGCGTCGCCTATCTCGAGCAGTTGACGGTCACCGCCGCCAAGTTTCCCGACATGGAACAGGATCGGATCGATCAGCTGAGCCGTTTTCTCGAACAGGAGGCGCCCAACTGGGACCTCACGTTATCGGTGGACGAGCTACTGGCCGGCCTCGACGCCGCGGGGGAGGCCGCAGGTGAATCGACCGGGCTGAACAACGACCCACCTGAGATCCTCTTCACGACGCAGCCGTCGGTACTGGTGATGATCGATGGCGATCCGAAGCTGGCCGACATCGAGGGTTACGACGCCGAGTACGTCGTCAACACGCCTTACTTCATCGTCAAGAACAAGCAGGATAACACCTTTTATCTGAAGGGCGGCGAGCTCTGGTTCAGATCCCGGGACCTGACCGGTTCCTGGGAAGTCGCCTCCCAGTTGCCCGCGGAGATGCAGCCGATCGCTCAGAAAATAGAAGAGGAAGAGCAACAGCAGAAGCAAGAGGCAGCAGAGCAAGCTGCCAGCGCTGGAGGTACCGAAGAGGATGAAGATACCGGCGCGGCCGAGGACGAACCGGACGAAGGCGAACCACCGATCCCGGTGATCGTCGTCCGGACCGAGCCGGCCGAACTGATCCAGACCGATGGCGAACCGGATTACGCGTCCATCGCCGGGACACAGCTCCTCTACCTGAAGAACAGCGAGAGCGATGTCATCATGGACATCGCGTCACAGCAGTACTTCGTGCTGTTGTCGGGACGATGGTATAGCGCCAAGTCGATGACCGACAACAACTGGCAATACGTGGCCAACGACGAGTTGCCGGCGGATTTCGCGGCGATTCCGGCCGATTCGGACCTCAGTAGCGTGCTCGCCAGTGTGTCCGGTACCCAGGAAGCGCGCGATGCGGTGCTGGAGAACACCGTACCCCAGACGGCTGAGGTCGATCGTAAGAGTGCCACCTGTGAGGTGCAGTACGACGGGAGTCCGAAGTTCGAGTCTTGTAGCGAAGGTGTGCAGTACGCGACGAACTGCGACAAGGATGTGCTGCTGATCGACAAGACGTACTACTGCTGCGACAACGCCGTCTGGTTCGTGTCGGATCGACCGGATGACGGCTGGCAGGTCGCGACCGAACTGCCGGGCGTGATCCAGGAGCTCCCACCCGAGTGTCCGGTCTACAACGTCAAGTACGTCTACATCTACGAGAGCACGCCGGAAGTCGTGTACGTCGGTTATACGCCGGGTTACACTGGTTCGTACGTTTACGGCGGGTGCGTCGTTTACGGTACGGGGTATTATTACCACCCGTGGTATTACACATATTACTATCCACGTCCGGTGACCTGGGGTTACGGCGTCCACTACAACCCCTGGACCGGCTGGGGCTTCCACGTCGGCGTCAGCTACGGCTGGCTGCACCTGGGCGTCGGCTGGTGCCGGCCGTGGTACGGCGGCTGGTGGGGGCGGGGCGGCTACCGCTGGGGCTACCGCCACGGCTACCGGCGCGGCTACCATCACGGTTACCGGGCCGGTTATCGAGCCGGTGCCCGCACGGGTTACCGCGCCGGCCAGCACTCGTCCAATGTCTACCGCAAACGCAATACGGGGGTGGTCAGGACGGCCGATGCCGGCCGCCGTCCGTCGACCGGGCAACAACCAGCGCACGATCGCTCGGCGGATCGCGGTACCAAGGACGCTTCACGCCAGCGCGATACTCAAGATCGTACGCGAGATACGACAACGTCGCAGAAGGCCAACCAGCCCAACAACGTCTACGCCGACAAGAACGGTGACGTCTACCGGAAGGACGGCGACAGCTGGGAAAAACGGGACAAGGACGGCTGGTCCAAGGACGACCGCTCGTCGCAGCAGAGTAGCGACCAGAGCCGCGACCAGAGCCGCGACCAGAGCCGCGACCAAGCCGGCGACCGCTCGTCGCAACAGAGTCGCGACCAGAGCCGCGACCAAGCCGGCGACCGCTCGTCGCAACAGAGCCGTCAGCAGCTCGATCGAGACCAGCAATCCCGCGATCGTAGCGCGCAGCGCAACCGGGACTACAACAATAACAGCAGCGGTCGTAGCGGTAGTGCTAACAGGAGCGGCGGCGGTGGCCGGAGCCGTGGCGGCGGCGGTGGTCGTCGGCGCTGACAGAGTCTGTAACTGATAAAGAGGGCGGACCTGCCGAGGTGGCGGTCCGCCCTTAAATCTGTGGTTCCTCGCTATTGGTATGGGTGAAACCGTATGTCTCACCAGGCAAAGGCCCCCCGGGGGGCCCCCGAAAAATCAAAGGATGTTACTTCCCGGTCTTAGCATCGTTCCCCGTCGGAATATTGGGCAGCTTACCCACACGGAACAGCGAGAACCCTTTTTACCCCGCCACGAACCGGGACTGTCGGGCGCCCGGTCGTGATCAGCCTTCCTTGCACGATATGTGATAGTTGTCGGCTTCGAATATGGCGGCCAAATTCGATAGACGGTCGAACTCCTCGGCGCGCGCCACGGCATCTTTGATCTCGGCGATCCGCTCCGGACTGCAGACCGGTGCGGCGAGAGCGTCGAATTTCTCGCCAATATCCTGGTCGGTCATCGGGTTGCGCGGATCACCCTTGGGGTAGTCGAGCTGGTGGGTGAGTTCACGGCCGTCGCCGGTCACGATGGTGACGTGGACGCGCTGTAGCTCGGGGAAGAGACTCTCGATCTCCTCGTCGGCGGTGACTTTCACCTTGTTCAGTTGCGCCCGGATCGTCTCGTCGGCGATCTTCTCCTCGCTGAACTGCGCGGGGGTGACCTGGCGGTCGACAATGGCCGCGGCGATCACATACGGCAGGCTGTGGTCGGCTGTTTCCTTGGTGCGCGGGTCGTACTTCGAAGGGTCGGCGAGGATGTCGGCCGCCCGCGCCAGACTGCGGATGCGCACCTCCTCGATGTCGTCGGGACTCAGGTCGTTTTCCTTGATCAGGTCGAGTACGGCCGAGATCGGCGCGTGGGTGAGCGCTTCGGTGGGGAACGACTTCATGCCGCACTGCAGGATGCGCCACGACTCGCCGAGTCCCTCGGTCAGGATTTCGAATTTCCAGTCGGTACCCAAGACGTGGCTGAACCCCTCTTTACCATCGAGAACGTGCTCTGGTCCGGTGTAGCCGCGTTCGGCGAGCAGTGCGGCGAGTACGCCGCTCTGGGTCGCCATCGGATCGACGGTGTTCTTCATCATCGTCAGCTTGCCGGCGGTGACCGAACCGGTGGTGCAGTGGCGCGAGGCGCTGATGCCGATGGCGTGCTGGATCTGTTCGGCGGAGAGTTCGCACATCCGTCCGGCCACGATGGGCGCGGCGACGGCGGTCAGGGTTGCGTGGTGCCAGCCTACTTCGCGGATGCCGGGGAACGAC
>JAUVBS010000405.1 GCA_030591105.1 bacterium
GCCAGTTCGTCCACCTTGGCCGCCTCGACGCTGGTCACGTCGGCGGCCGCCAGCTTGGGCGGTATCATAAAGCGGGCCACCGGATAGAGCACGCTGGCCAGCCACAACAGCAAGCCGGTCCCCAAAAGGTAGTCGAGAAACCGACGGCGGCTGACGCCCTGGTTCCCGTCGGAGTGGTCCATCTCATCTCCCGTCGTTGGGCCGTTTCAATCCTCGATGAGATCGGGCGGCACGGCGTCCGGCCGGTTCGTAAATCCCTGCTCGCTGTAAGCGTATACCAAGTCGGCGCTCAGCACATCGGGTAACGTCTGGATCTGTTGGAGGATGCGCATCTCTTCGTCAACGTCGCCACCCTCGATCGTAACCACGACACGGCCCTGCTCATCCTGGAAGTGGATCTCACAAAGACCACTGGCTGTCAGCGCGCGGCAGGTCTCGGCCAGGTTTTCCGGCAAGGTCCGCACGACGATACTCGAAATATTCACGATCACCTCTGCAGTCAGATCGGCTAGGCGGCGCTCAGCGAGCGCCGATCTACTCGACACCTTCGTTCAACCTCTGCAATAGATCTGAGGCACTATCACTCGTATCGCTCCGGAAATCGGGAGCGAATTCATTGTCGACCAGTATCGACGCGTCGGTCAGCGCCACGTGGCACTGGGTACAGTTGTAGTTGGCCGGATTGAGATCGCCTAGCTGTCTGCCGCGCCGAATATCGTACAGGTGCGAGTCGGGCACCGGCGTCGCGCCCATGTCGGCGGCATCGTCGCGGTTGTGACATTCGAAACAGGAATTCTCCCCCGCGGTGATCGGCACGAAATCGTCGATGGCGTGCGGGATCAACGGCGGCGCATTTTCAAAGGACCGGGCCAGGGTCGCGTTGTCCCCGGGATCGCCGCCGCTGGTCGTCGCACCAGGCGTGGCCGAATCGGCCTCGAGCGGTTCGTGGCGATAACTAAGCTGCTGCGCCGTGTACTCGGCTGGTGCCGTAACCGTCTGTTGATCGGCCGGCTGCGGTGTCGCGGTTTCGTCGGGTTCGCCACCGCACCCGCCCACCATGGCGGCCGCCAGGGACAACCCGATCACCGTGCACAGAATCCTCACCGATGCGTTCATCGCCAAGCCCCCCTTGTTACATCTTGCGAATCGTCTGGCGCAAGCCGAAGGCCAGAGCATCGTCGCGACAGACATCGACGCAGCGGCCGCAATTGGTACACGCGCCCGCAGGGATGAAACCGCTGCGCTCGCCGATCCACTGCAATATCTGCGGTTCCGGGCATACCTCGTGACACTCCATGCAGAGGGTGCACCGGGCGTGGTCGTGGGCGATCCGCAGCGCCGCAAATCGGCTCAGCAGCAGGTAGAACGCCCCCAGCGGACAGACGTGGCCGCAGAACCCGTTGCGCCGAACCGTCAGATCGAACACAAACAGAGCCAGCATCACCACCCAGCCGAGACCCAGGCCGAAGACGAGCCCGCGGTGGGTCATACCCACCGGGCTGATCTCCTCGAAAGCGGGAATGCCCAGTACCAGCGACAACACCAGCGAGAGTCCCAACAACCAGAAGCGGAGATTCTTGCCGAGCAATCGACCAGGTTGCTCCGGATGTCCTGACTGTCCCGGTTCTGCGTAGGGCAGACCGATCCGCCGCCGCAGCCAGTTCGCGGTGTCAGTCACCAGGTTGACCGGGCAGACCCAGGCGCAGAACGCCCGGCCCGCCAAGACGCCGTAGAACACGACCGCGATGGCCGCGCCGATCAAGACCTCGGTGGCCACGGCCGCGCCGGCGCAGAACATCTGCAACACGGCGTAGCCGTCGGCCAGTGGGACCGTACCGGCGAAGCGGGAGAAGCTGAGGTTGCCCGTCAATAACGTCCACCCCCAATGGTGTCCCGCCGCCAACAGCGCGATGATGGTCACCTGTACGACTCTTCTGGCGATCAAGTATCGGTTCGTCCGCCACGTCTCACTCATCGTCGAAGTCGTCGTCGTTCAAGTAATCGAGCGGACTCTTGGCGCTCCGCTCGGTGGTCGTGGTGACATCTTCAGCCGCGTTATCGATCCGTGATTCGTCCGCGCGGTCCCACCCCTTGACGTAATGCGATCCCGGCCGACCAAGCGCGACCTGGCGCGGCAGAACGAAGATCGAGGCCTTCTCGGTCACGCAGGCCCGTTCGCAGAGACCACAACCGGTACAGGTCTGCGCATCGACGACCGGGATCATGCGGGCGTGCTTGCCGGTGCGCTGGTCGCGGTCGACCTCCAGATAGATGGCGACGTCGATCAACGGGCAGGCCCGATAACAGGCGTCGCACTGGATTCCCCAGGCGGCGATGCAGTTGGTTCGGTCGAGGACGGCGACACCCATGCGGGCTAGCTTGATATCCGGCGTGACCGGCGCGGGCGGCACGGACAGCGCGGCCGGCGCAACAAGACCATCATCGTCGCCCGCGGCGGTCAAGCGCGTCAGGTCGAGGGCTCCCGACGGACAAGCCGCCGCACACGGGATGTCCTCGCACAGGTAACACGGTACTTCACGCGGCGTGAAGGTCGGCATTCCGGTCGTCGGGCCAGCGCCGGGTGTCGCCAGCGCGAGCGTCTCGTAAGGGCAAGCCGACACACACAGACCGCAGCGGAGACAGGTCTTCTGAAACGCTGGTTCGGCCAGCGCTCCCGGCGGACGCAGCGTCAACGGCGCGTTCTTCTGGTCGAGGAGGTACCCGCTCC
>JAUVBS010000363.1 GCA_030591105.1 bacterium
ATCTCTACGCCACCGAAGGCACCGCCGCCGCACTGGAGCGCGTCGGTCTGCCGGTGACCGTAGCTCCGAAGGCCGGCCGCGCCGGCCGCACGACGGTGCGCTTGATCGAAGAAGGTGCCGTCGATCTGATCATCAACACGCCGCTCGGCCAGCAAGCTTACGACGACCAGTCGGCGATGTACGCCGCCGCGGTCCGTCACCGCGTCGCACTGTTGACCACCATGTCCGCCGCTCAGGCGGCCGTCGGCGGTATCCGCGCGCTGCGGGGCTGGCAGCTGAGTGTGCGGTCACTACAGAAACATCACCGGAAGCGGTTCGCGGCTAAGGGTTAGCGCCTTGGACCGGCGGTTCGGTAGTGACGGAACCGACCGGAATCCACCAGAAGACCCCCCGGGGGGTCTTCTCATATCTTACCGCTCGATCGGAGTCTTCTCGCTCGTCGAGCAGATCATCGTGAGGCCGCATTCGATCTGAGTTTTTCCATAGCCCGTCGGGTGTTAGACTAGACGCCAAACAGTGCTCTACCGAGCAACACGAAACGAGCAGGATAAACAGCCACAATGGCGCAACAAACCAACCCCATCGACCGTCCGATTTTCATGATCGGGGTGCCGCGTAGCGGGACGACCGTGCTCTCAGAAGCGATCTCTCTGCATGAAGATCTCGGCTGGATATCGAACTACGTCAGTCGTCTACCATTTCTCCCCTGGCTCGCTCTGTTCGATCGTATCACCGACAATCCGTCGTTGGGGTGGTTACTGCGAGGCAAGAAAGGACAAGATCGCCGGCTCACGTCACAACTCAGACGGCTGCTGCCCCACACGGACGAGGCCTTCACCTTCTGGAAGTGGTACGGCGGCGAGAAAATGCTCTGGAGTTACCTCATCGATCAATCCGCAGACGCCGCAGAGCAAAAACGCCTGGCCAGCAGTTTGCGGACCATCCTGAGTTGTCAGGGCAAGAAACGATTTTTCACCAAGTTCACCGGACCACCGCGTATCCACTATCTGCGTAGTCTATTCCCCGACGCCTATTTCATTCATGTCATACGCGATCCGCGAGCGACGGTATCATCGCTGCTGAAGGTATCATTCTGGCGACGACAAGGCGGGCTGGAAAACCCGTGGTGGCGCGATGGACTTGCGGCGAGCGATATCCGGAAATGGGAGGACACGGGGAAATCGCCGGCCGCGCTGGCGGCCATTCAGTGGAACCGGATCGTGGAGCTGACTCGCCAGGAGCGGGAACTCCTCGATCCCGATCAGTACCTCGAGGTGCGCTATGAAGATTTCACCGACGCCCCGCATGATATCCTGAACACGGTATTTCAGAGTATCGATCTTCCCGATTCGGCGCAGGCTCACAAGTACCTCTCGTCGATCGGCAAGTTGACCAACATGAATTTCAAATACGAGAGCAACTTGACGCCGGAAGACATCTCCCTGATCGAGGACATCACGAGGGAACAAGCCCACCGTGCCGGCTATGAATTCTAGCGACGGCGGTTCTTACCGACGCTGGCCGACGCTGGTCGACGCTGGTCGACGCTGGCCGACGCTGGCCGACGCCGGCTGACCTTGACCAACCCTGGCCAACACGGAAGGGGTTTGATAGATTAACCTACTGTGAAATCCGCTAATCATTGCCGAACCCAGGAGGAGACCATGCAACGTCTGATACTCGCCGCGGTTGCCATTGTGTTGCTCGCCGGCACGATCTTGCCCGGCCCGGCTGCCGCCCAAAATCCCCAGACGAAGTACGAATTCGAGATGTACCACGTCGCCATCATCTCGCGGGGAGCCAACTGGCAGCCCTACGGCACCGATGAGGCCACGGCCGTACAGCAGTCGCTCATGGCAGGCGTCCGCAAGCTCGACGAGTCGGGAACCCTGGTGTCCGGTGGCATCGTGAACGACAATACGGCGGTCGAGATGATCTTCATCTTCCGCACGCTGACCTACAACGAAGTCCTGGTGATGTTCCAGAAGGCTCCGAACATGGTTAACGGTTTTTACAAGGCTGATTTCTTCCCGTGGTTTGCTCCGAAGGGCCTGAATCTACCGCCGCCTACGCGCGATACGGCGCCCGCGCCCACGCAGGGTGGGTAAGCGAGCATGGCTGCGAAAAATCAAGATGTCCGCGTCAGAGAAGTGATGGCCCGTGACGTCGTGATCGTGCACCCCGACGATCCGTTGAGCGAGGCCGTGTCACTCATGTTCGAAAATCAGGTCTCGGCCGTACCGGTGGTGGACAAGCGGCAGCGTTGCAAGGGGATCCTCTCGACCACCGACTTGATCACCCTGTTCCGCAAGCAGTCGGCGGGATCGGTCGAGCCCGACGAGCTGGACCAGTTCACCGAAGACCTGGCCGACGCCAATCAGCGCGGCTCGCGGCTAGGCAGACGCCAGGTCGCCGAGGTCATGACCGCAGACGTCATGACCGTGACGCTCGAAGACACGATTCTGGTCGCCGCGCGGGAGATGTTGCGCATTCGGGTCCATCGGTTGGTCGTGGTCGACGCCCAGCAGCGGGTGATCGGGATCCTGTCGACGATGGACCTGCTCGAGGCGTTTTCGGCGGAGAGTTAGCAGGCCGTTGAAAGTCGCACCCCCAAATCCCCGTGGTTCCTCGGTTCGGCAGCGACGAGGGCCCCCCGGGGGACCCCTGTCATTTTGGCGCCAGCGGCGTCCGACTCTTCCTTTGCGCCCGCTACGGTGGCGTGATAGCCTGGCGCTGCTGCTCGGGCGAGGCGCCGGTCTCCCCCTCGCTCTAAGGGCCGAGCCCGTCCGGGCAGCAGGTCGGAACATTGCCGCGAGAATCTGGTTGAAATCGGGGGAAGTATGGGTGGTCCGCCGCGGATCGAGCGGGCCTTCACGTCAGCGAACCAGGAGAGATGCCATGTCCCAGCGCGCGCGTCTTGCCAGTCTGATTCTGCTCGCCTTCTTGGTGGTCCCGGTGGCCGCCCAGGCCGTGGTCGAGCCCAAGACCGATACCGCGTATCCTGATGAGCTCGTCGTCGAAACCGAGGGCGGGAGCTACA
>JAUVBS010000436.1 GCA_030591105.1 bacterium
CGGCCATCGCGGTTGAAATCGCCCGCCGCCGACACACTCCAGCCGAAACGGCCGCCGGGCGCCGGACCCTCGAGGATCAAATCGGGTGTACTCGGCAGCGGTGTACCGCCGAAAAAGACGTAGACGCGGCCGGCTTCGGCACCAGCGTTGTTGGCGTACGGAGCACCCGCGGCGTAATCGTCTACTCCGTCGTCGTTTACGTCGCCGATGCTCGCTACGGAGAACCCCAACTGCTCGGTCGGTTGACCGGCGTAGGTCCAGTTCGCACTCAAGGTTAACTCGGTATTGCCGAACCATATATAGACGCGGCCCCGGTCCGCGCCGCCGATGCTGTACAGGGGTGAACCGACCAGGAATTCCCAGCGGTTGTCACTGTTCTGGTCACCCAACTCGCTCACGGAGGCGCCGAACTGCTGCCCACCGAGCCCATCCGGGTCGATGAGATGGGCCGCTTCGGCAGCCAGAGGCCAAACCAGACAGGCGCAAAGTAGAGCGCCTTCGATACGGAACTTAAGTCGGCCCAAAGCGTTACCTCCGTCGATCCAGATTCTGGACGGCGCATCGCTGGCGGCTCGACCCGCCGGTGTGCCCCGCACGTCTGGGGACCGGCTAGCGAAAATCATACCGCCTGGTGGCGAGCCAGAAAAGCCTTGATTCGCAAGCGGCTATAGCCCCATCCTATGGAGTTGCCGGCGAAAGGACGGAACCCTGAACGGCACACCGCACAGAATCCTCACCGTCGTCGCGACGATCGGTAGTATCGGTCTGTTGCTGGCAGCGGTTGTCTTTTTGGCCCCCCCACCCGCCAAGCAGGTTCCTCTGGACAGCGGTATGGGTGGCCCGGTCGAGACATTCCCGACTGCTTCACCACTGCCGATGACCCGCGTCACACCACCGAAGTCGCTGACTGACGAGACGGCCGACACCGCGCTGGCAACGGTCAGCGCCAACGGAGTTGTCGGCCTGTCCGGTAATCTTACCGATGATTGGGCTGGCGGTCTCATCGCCGGAGTGGACACTCCAGCCGACGTGATTCGTCGGTGCGATCTGAGCATCGGCAAGAAATTCCCGTCGTTCTACGAAGCGCTCGCTGCGGCCGGCGCTGGCCACGAGGACATCGTGAAGCTGGTTCGAACGGCCAAGCCGTTCCGTAACTTGAGCAAGGTCAAACGCGGCGACACGTTCTGGGCCGAGTTGCACAGTGACGGCGGGATCCGGCTGCTCGGCTTCGACCTCGATGAGGAGTCGTACGTCGAATATGTCCGCGTCGGCGACGACTACGAGATGCGGCAGGGGGCCTATCCGGTCGAGCACCGGATCACCGGCGTCAGCGGCGTGATCAGCCATTCGCTCTACCAGAGCCTCGGCCGACAAGACGCTCCGCTCACGCTCGCAGCCAAGCTGAACGACATCCTCGGCTGGGAGATCGATTTCGGTCGCGATCTACGCAAAGGCGATACTTATCGGTTGATCTACGAGGAGATCTGGCGCGATGGCGAGTTCCTGCGCACCGGACCGATTCTCGCGGCCGAGTACGTCAACCGGAATAACATACACCGCGCCTATCGGTTTGCGATGCCCGACGGCCGGCCGGGCTACTACAACGACGATGGGCAGAACTTCCAGAAGCAGCTGATGCGCGCACCTCTGGAATACTCGCGTATCAGCAGCGGTTTTTCTTACCGCCGCTTCCATCCCGTGCTCAAGCGCTGGATGCCGCACATGGGCGTCGACTACGCCGCGCCAGTCGGCACACCCGTACGCGCCGCAGGCGACGGGACCATCGTCGAGCGAGGCCGCAAACGGGGTAACGGCCGGTACATCAAGATCCGCCACACCAACCGCGATTACGAGACGTACTACCTGCACCTCTCTCGGTTCCACAAGCGAAGTACACGGGGTCGTCACGTGAGGCAGGGCGACGTGATCGGTTACGTCGGCGCCACCGGGTACGCCACCGGCCCGCATCTCGACTACCGCGTCAAACGTAACGGCAGCTGGGTCAACCCTCGCCGCCTGAAACTACCTGCCGCCGCGCCGGTCGCCGAGCAAGACCGTCCCGATTTCGCGCGGATCAACGAACTGCTCGGCCGGTCGCTCGCCGCTTTACCGGACGAGACGACTCCGACGGCTGTCGATGGTATCGAGACCTCCGCCCCCCCGCGTTGGAACGCGAGCCGATACCTCGCGGCGATGATACCTGAAACGTTGCGGCCGCTGTAACGCTCCCGCCACCAAAGCTGTTTTGAAACTCTGTCGTTTTGCCTTCGCAATTGTGTCTCTCCGCCCCAGATCCATACTGGGCGACGGAAACGGAGAGACACAATTGCGAAGGCAAAACGGCAGAGCTCTAATTAGCGGCTGGTCGGAACCAGGAAATTTTGCAGGGCACGGAAGGTAATCAGCGTCTGCTCGTCGACCGTGAGTAGCTTCGCATCGTGGGTATCGAAGATCACGGGTGTACCCGGCTCGGCCGGCCGCGTTGCATAC
>JAUVBS010000172.1 GCA_030591105.1 bacterium
CGGATCGTCTAACACCTTGGTAATGGGGCGTCACGAAGGCTCCGTAGCCAGGAGGGCGGAGGCGCCGTAGTGCGGAGTGAGCCGCCACAGGAGGTGGCGGCGAACGCCCCCATTACCAAGGTGTTAGACGATCCGCCCCACGGCCCTTCTCGCGGTACAAAGCCGCAGACACATTTCTGAAAACACAATCTAGATTTTTCGACGGAAGGAAATCAGCGGGTGATCACAGCGCGCCCAGTCACACGCCCACCGCGGTGCGTCAGCACGAACAGATACGTACCGGCAGCCACTATCCGTCCCGCCGCGTCGCGACCGTCCCAGGCCAGGCCCTCACCGCTCTCCGGTGCCACAGCAAGCCGGCGGACACGTCGGCCGCGCAGGTCATAGACGTCGAGGGTCGCCGCTGCAGCCGGTAGGTTGCGCCAGCGGATGTAGAGCGTGCCAGCGCTCGGATTGGGCCACAAGCCGAGCCAAGGAATACCGCTCACCGTTGCGACCGCTGTCGGCTCGGGAGGCAACGGGTAGGCTCCGCTATTGCGGCCATCGGCACGAGCCCAGCTCCATAAAGGAGCACTGTTACGCGCTCCAGCCGCGGTCTGGAGCAAGAGTCGATCATCCAGAACCGTCACGCGCCGGTAATCACCGTCCGTTAGCGGTGCTACAGCGAGGTCGAGGACCGTGATCTCGTCGGCACCAGGACCGCCCGGCGTCACCGGACAACGGCCAGCCAGAAACGTGTCGCCGCCGGGGCGTAACCAATCGATCGCCGCCCCGACCAGGTTGGGTGCTCCGGATATGCTCTCGCGCCAACGGAGCGCGACGGCGTATTCCGGATCGGTGCCGGAATCACCGGTATAGTTCCACCCGACCACTGTCGGTAACTGACTCGATAGCAGTTCCATCGTTCCGGTCGGCGTGGCACCCCGGAGTTGGAAGCCCGGCTGCACCTCGTACCAACCGACTCCGTCGGCAGTCACGCCACCGAGTGCGACCTGCCAGCGCAGCTGGTCTCCCACCAGACCGTTGGTCGTCAGACCGGGCATCACCAGACGCGTTTCGGTGTGGTAGCTACCCAGAACCGCAGGCGATCCAATCCGCAGCCAGCCGCCGCCCCCGGACGGCACGACCGTGCCGTCGTCCGCGGCCGGGGCCGCGTCACCCGCGAAGATACGCAGCCGAATCTCTCCACTCGCCGAGTCGATGAGCGGTACGACCACTTCATGCAGACGGTCCCCGTCGCGGTCCCACAGTAGTGGCGCCACTACTTGGGCCGATCCCAACGTGACCGGCCACCCCGGCAGAACGTTGCCGTCGGCATCGAGTGCATAAAGATCCCCGCTCGCAAATGCGACCACCATCTCTTCGCCCGGCGCGGCCGTCAGCTGGCCCACCGCCGGCGGCAACGGCCCGGCCGCCGGTAATTCGATCGCGACACCGCCAATACCGTCGCCGTTGAAACTCTGCCAGAATCCGCTCTCGTCGACCACGACGACGCGTCGCTGTCCGTCCGCGGCAACGACGGCCACCGGTGCGGTCAACGTTCGGTTGGGCGCCAGTGCGACCTCGAGGAATTGCCCGGTCGCCTGCCGGAAAAACAGCGACCCGAAGGCCGACGCTATCACAATCTCGTCGCCCGGCTGTCCGTTCAGGTCCCACACCAGAGGCGCTGTCAACGGCCCGATGAACGATGGCGAGTGGAAGAAAAATACCGGCCAGCCCGCTCGCAATTCGCCTTGCAGATCAAAAGCGTAGACGGCGCGGGCAGCCGCGTCGACCCTCACCAGCGAGGTCAACACGAGGCTCGTTCCGTCCGTATCGGCCAGCTGCCCGGCGTTGACCCACCCGGTCAGACTCCCTTCCAACTCGGTAAGGAATTCCGGTGCCGGTTCGCCTGCAATTGCCCGGACACGCAGAACGACTTCACCCTCACCGGCGAGTCGCCGGACCACCACGCAGCTGGCGCCGCCGGTCGAGCCGGTGAAGGCAACGGTTTCAACCTGTCCGGCGCCTGCGCGATTGACCGGTTGCAACGCGTAGCCGGACTGCGGGTCGGTCAGCAAATCCGTGTCGACTACCAGCAACTGGATATCGAGTCCGCCGCCCGGTTCAGCAACCATCTCGCAATCGACGCCGGGCGGTATGCTCAGCCGCCGCGCGATCACCGACCGTTGGGGTAGCCCACTCAGCGAATCGGTCACCGCGGTCGCCACCTCGAGCGTTCTCAACAACGCGTCCACCGCCGGCTCGGCCTGTACGATGCCGCGCCCTCGCAACCAGTCCCAAGACGTCGCTGGATCGAGCGGCTCGACCGTCGATCCGTCCGCGGATTCGGCTAGATGCACCGGCGCCGCCGTGGCGGCAAGCAGACCGGCGATCGCCAGCATTTCACGGCGGGTTTGTGGTCGGGCATACCCTTGCTTCCGTAACGCCTCGAGCAGGAGGTTGGCCACCCCGGCCACATGGGCGGCCGCCAGGCTCGTGCCGTATCGATCGCTATAAGTGTCGTTGGGTTCGTTGTCGGTGGTGGTGATCCGTCCCGTTGCCGGCAGCAAACCGCCGCCCGGGGCGACCAAGTCCGGTTTACCGTTGGCGAGATTTCCTCGCCCGCTATAGGCCGCCACTGCTCCGGCGTCGTCGACAGCCCCGACGGTCACCGCGTCGGCCGCCGCCGCCGGTAGACCTGGGCCATCGCCTCCGGGACCGTCGTTACCCATGGCGACGATCGGCAGGATCCCCACGTCGAGCAGGGCGGTCATGGCGTCACTCAGCCCTACATCCACCTCCCAGTTGACCGCCGCCAGGACTATCTGGATACGGTAGGTCTCGTGATGTTCGAGCACCCAATCGGCGGCCGTGAGGAAATCACTCGCCCACTGGTGCCAGATCCCGTCGAAATCGTAGAACTTGACGATTGTCAGACGAGCTCCACTCGCAACGCCGCGCAAATCCGGATCGATCGCGCCGGCGCCGGCGGCCACCCCGGCCAGCGCCGTCCCGTGGTAATGGTAATCCCAGGGTCCTTGGGCGAGCGGGAAATCATCAGTCACATCGTGCCAGCCGACCACCTTGAAACCCTGAAAGGCCGGCCAACCCGAATCGGCGGGAAACCAGTCGAGGGCATGCCCAACCTCCGGCGGCGGGCCATCGATGTTGTCGTGGGAGAAATCGCCCAGGTCATCGTGCGCGGTATCACAACCCGAGTCGAGAATCGCGATGGTACCTGTCCAGTCGCCTGCGAGTTGCCAGAAACCATTGGCGATCCGATCAGCCCCGACCATCGCACGTCCTACGGCCAAGGCAGGTCTTCCGTCACGATCGAGCAGGTAGCGCGCTGCCGGCGCCGCAGCAAGGAAGGCGGCCAGCCCCGGCGCATCGATCTCCAGCGTGGTCACCGCTCCGAAGCGCGCGACCTCGGCGATCGGTTCACAGGTACCCGCGGCAGCTCCGGTCGCCACCGCCGCCGCAAGTCCCGCCACCGTTTCGCCGAGACACACCAGCCGCAGGTTACCGCGCAACCACGGACCGTCGTTCGGTACCAGATCCGGCGGCACCTCCTCCGCTCCGGCAGCTTTATCCCTTAGATCATCCGGAACCGCGAGATAGCGTAGCTGGTCCCAATCAACGCTGCCTGCGAGCCAGGCGTCGAGGGCATCTTCCCTGCCGTTCCCATCCTGATCGAGATGGTTGTCGAAGAAATCCCACGCTTGCCACGCAGCCGCCGGCGTGCCGCTCGCCAACGCAAGCGCCGTCACGATCACCGCGGCAAGCGTTCCGGCTCGCTTACGGTCTCCTAGTCGGACACCAGCGCTCAACGGCAACGGCATCGTTTCTCCTCGTTCAGTTGGCACCGAACAGTGTGCAAACCCGGTGCGCGCTCCGGCCGCCCGGTCTGCTTCCGTGACCGTGTGTGACAACCGGCTTTACCGGTTACCTACGTGTGCGTCGCCGCCGGGTTCCATCGTTGCCCGCAATAAAGGTAGGTATACCAACGACCCACGGGCAAGCGTATCGCCCGGACATTCGGCACCGCTTGGTCCGACTATTCACGGTTTTACCCGCTACCGCACGTCGGCCAGTTGATGCAGCCTGAATCCGAAGCCGTCACCCTCGAATGCGATGGCCACGACGTCGAACCGGCACCGCGGCAGCTCGGACGGCCGATGACGCCACAGCCAGTGTCGTGCTACTTGACGTAACCGGGTCAGTTTGTAGCGGTTGACCGCTTCCTCCGGTCTGCCGCGGCGTCGTGGGCCACGCACCTTTACCTCGACAAACACGACCAAGCCGGGCCGCGCCATCACCAGATCGATCTCGCCAGCCGGGCAACGGAAACGTTCGGCCAGACAGGTGTAACCGCAGTGTTCGTAGTAGCACCTGGCCGTCTGCTCTCCCCACTTGCCCCGCTCGGCGGCGATGGCACCGGACATCGATACCCCCACTCTCAGCCCGGATGATTCACGAATCGTCCGGGATTGCGATCTGGTTCACATATTGCCGGGAGAATAGCAAGAGCGGGACCGCTCATCGCCGGGAGTAATCTCGCCACAAACGCACCCGGCGCCGCAGCCAAGATTGCGAAGGAGCCGTAGCGCGGAGTGAGCCGCCACAGGAGGTGGTGGCGAACACCCCCATTACCAAGGTGTGTAAAACTATCCGCCCTCCGGCCCCAAACGCGACCACAGCTCACCCTGGCCAAGCAGCGCCACCGGTCGAAAACTCCGCCGATGGAGCGGGCACGGCCCGAGTTCGACCAGGGCACGGCGATGCGAGGCAGCACCGTATCCCTTGTGTCCGGCAAAACCGTAATCCGGGTAGTGACGGTCCCAGGCGGTCATCACCCGGTCGCGCAACACCTTGGCCACCACCGATGCCGCGGCCACCGCAGCGCTGGTCGCATCACCCTTGATCACCGTCTCGACGGCCGGTTCCACAGCCGGCGCACAGTTACCGTCGACCAGTACCAGGTCCGGTCGCGGATCGAGCCGAGCAACGGCACGGGTCATGGCCAGGAGCGTCGCGCGCAGGATGTTGGTCTCGTCGATGGCGGCGGCGGAAATCGCCGATGCCCTCCAGCAGAGGGCATCGCGGCAAAGGAGAGCGAACAGCTCATCGCGCCGTTTTGCGGTCAGTTGCTTCGAATCGTTCAGACCGGCAGGTATCCGATCCGGAGCCAGGATCACCGCAGCGGCAACCACCGGGCCGGCCCAGCAGCCTCGTCCCGCCTCGTCGACACCGGCGACGGTCAGCCGCCCCCGTCGGGAGCGCTCCCGATCGAAGGCGATGAGCCTGTCCTGGACCGCGTCCAAACTAACGGCGCAGTGCTTCGCGGATCCGCGCCTTGCGTCCAGTCCGGCCCCGCA
>JAUVBS010000231.1 GCA_030591105.1 bacterium
ACTTGGTCAGCTTGGCCTTGTACACTTCGCCGGTGATCTGCACGTCAGCGACGGTCGCTAGAACCAGATCGTCGTCGCTCTTGCTGCAGCCACCGGCGGCAACTGCCAGCAATACGCAGACCAGCGCCCCGGCCAAGAACGTACGACCCAAGCGCGCACCGCCCGAATTCGCGCTGCCCAAATTTGCACTGCGCAAGTACATACCGACACCGCCGAAGCGAGGCAGCCGCCGCATACGGTTCGCCATTACCTGTCCGGACATAATCGTCTCCTTCACTGTCGCAAACGTTCGAGCTGCGTCAGTATGACCGAAGCCGCCGCCAGCGACTGATCGCGCGCGACGGGCACCCTCATGATGAATTGATCCACAGCCTTGAACCGCAGACCTTTCGGGCCTGATTCCACCAAGCCGGAAATTATAGCGGGGGCAGGCTCCTGTCCGCCAGCGAAAAAGAAATCGACACCGTCGCGCACGGTGCGCACCTCAGTTACCCCGCAGCCGCCAGCCAGCACGCGGATCCGGTGCAGCGCGATCAAATTGCGGACAGGATCCGGTAGCGGACCGTAACGATCGGCGAACTCTTCGACGAGCAGATCGCAGGCCTGTACCACGCGCAGACGCGCCAGACGCCGATAGATGTCCATCTTCTGTTGCGGATCGCAAACGTAGTCGTCCGGTAGGTAAGCGGCCAATTTGAAATCGACCTTCACGTCCAGCGGTGCAACACCGTCGCCTCCCCTGAGTTCCGCCACGGTCTCTTCGAGCAACCGGCAGTAGAGATCGAACCCGATCGCTTCCATGTGGCCGTGTTGCTGCTCACCGAGCAGGTTGCCGGCGCCGCGGATCTCCAGATCGCGCATGGCGATGTGATAACCCGAACCGAGCGCCTGGAACTCCTCGAGAGCGGCGAGCCGGCGGCGGGCTTCACTGGTCAACCGCTCGCCGGGAGGGGTCATCAGATAGGCGAACGCCCGATGGTTGCTGCGCCCGACGCGGCCGCGTAACTGGTAGAGCTGGGCGAGCCCGAAACGGTCGGCATGGTCGACGATGATCGTGTTGACCCGCGGCATGTCGAGTCCCGACTCGATGATCGCCGTCGCCACCAGTACGTCGAATTTGTGATCAAGGAAGTCTTGCATGACCCGTTCGAGATGCGCTTCCTTCATCTGGCCGTGGGCGAACGCGACGCGCACGTTGGGCAGCAGTCGCTGGATCAACGCCGCGGTGGCTTCGATGGTCTGTACCCGGTTATGGACGAAGAAAACCTGGCCGCCGCGATGTACTTCACGCAAAACCGCTTCGGTCAGAATCTCTTCGCTGAAGGTGCACAATTCGGTCTGGATCGGCAGCCGATCGCGCGGCGGGGTGTTGATGAGCGACATGTCGCGCGCACCCATCAGCGCCAAGTACATCGTGCGTGGGATCGGGGTCGCACTCAAAGTCATCACGTCGACCTGCCGCCGCAACTCCTTGATGCGTTCCTTGTGCCGCACACCGAAACGCTGCTCCTCGTCGACCACCAACAGCCCGAGACTGGCGAATCTCACGTCGCGCGAAAGCAACCGATGCGTCCCGATGAGCACGTCGATCTCGCCCGCTGCAACCCGAGCCAACGTGTCACGTTGCTGGCGAGAGTTCTTGAAGCGGCTGAGCGTTTCGACCCGGACCGGAAAGTCGCGAAAACGCTCACTGAAGGTCGTGCCGTGCTGGTAGGCCAGCAGTGTCGTCGGACAGAGCACCGCGACCTGCTTGCCACTCTGGGTCGCCTTGAAAGCCGCCCGCATCGCCACCTCGGTCTTACCAAAGCCGACGTCGCCGCAGACGAGGCGATCCATCGGTTGCGCGCGTTCCATGTCGCGCTTGGTCTCGACGATCGCCGCGAGCTGGTCTGGTGTCTCCTCGTAGAGGAATGAATCCTCCAGCGCCCGTTGCAAAGTCGTGTCGGCGGAGAACGCGAACCCGGGTAACGCTTCGCGGGCGGCGTACAGCTCGATCAACTCGGCGGCGATGGCCCGGATCGCCTTGCGGGCCCGCTTGGTCACCCTCAGCCACGTGGCCGTGCCGAGTTTCGCCAGCGGCGGATTCGCGTCGGTGTCGGAGCTATAGCGCTCGATCTGATCGATGTTCTCCACCGGTACGTAAACTTTGTCACCGGCTGAGTACTCGATGAGTAGGCACTCACGCTTGCTGCCTTCGACCTCGATCCGCCGCAGGCCGCGGTGTCGGCCGATACCGTACTCCAGGTGTACCACGTACTCGCCCGGCCGCAGCGATGCCCGCTCCTTGACCAGCCCGGCGCTGCGGTGACGGATCCGGGCCGGGCGATGGTAGCGTTCGAAGAACTCGTGATCGGTCACCGCCGCCAGACGCAACCCTGGCCACACGAAGCCCGCCGACAACGCGCCGACCGTCGGTCGTGTCGTCGGTACCAGATCCGTTCCCTCCTCGAGCAGTTCGGCGAGACGATGGGCCTGCCCCAGATTGTCGCAGAGCATCAGAACGGTCTCGCCCTCGGCTTCGCGCCGCAACAGCTCGCGACGTAACGGGGTAACGTCGCCCCCCTTCAAACCGGGCCGCGCAGTCTGTAGCTCGATCTGCCGCTCCGGTTCACAACCCAACCAGTGCGCACTCTCGTCGCCGCGGACCCAGGCGCCAGCGATCAGCACGTGGCTCAAACGGCGCGGCGCCAGTTGGGCACGCGCGGTCACCAATTCGGCAACCTCCGGGACCACCGGATCACGCTTCAGACGTGTCTCGCGTACCCGCGGAAGTTCGCCGTCCATCAGATCCGACTGCAATGTGAGCTTGACCGGATCTTGCCAGAAGAGAACCGCACCCTCAGGCAGGTAGTCGGTAACCGTCGCCGTAGGGCCGTACCAAGGTAGGAACGATTCCAGACCGTCGTTGGCAAGCCGTTCGTCCAGCCTCTCTTCGAGGTCAGCGAACTCGTCGGCGTCGATTCTGCCGGCGGCCTGCTCGGCTTCGAGCCGCGCCAGACAAGCCAGCTGCGCGTCGTCGTCGAGAATCATGTGACTGACCGGGAAAATTCGCGCTGCCGAGAGCTTGCCGCTCGAGCGCTGGGTCTCGACGTCGAAACTGCGTAACGAGACGATCTCGTCGTCGAAAAACTCGATACGCAACGCGTCGCCGCCGGGGGCATAGACGTCGAGTAGACCGCCGCGGCGCGCAAAATCACCGACACGAGCGACGATGCCGGCGGGCCGGTAGCCGCGTTCGCCGAGACGACTGCAGAGCTCGTCCAGCTCGATCCGCTCCCCCACCCGTAGCGTCAGCAGCGCCTGCGCGAGCCGCTGCGGCGTGATAACGCGTAGGCGGAGTCCGTAGAGCGAAGTGACCGCCAGAGTGGCCCGGCCACTGGCGAGCCGGTCCAGCCCGGCCAGAAAATCGCCGACCAGCGGGGGGTCCGGTGAATTGCGATCGAAAGCGAGTACTTCTTGCTGGGGAAGATAGATCACATCTTCCGGCCCGAGCCACGTTTCGAGATCGTCGGCGAGCCGCAGAGCACTCTCACGGTCGGGCGCTATCGCCAGAGCGGTACGGCGCGCACCGGCGAACCACGCCGCCAGCAGGAGCGAGCTGGAGCTGCCGTGTAAACCCGACAGCAGGACACCGCCGTCGGTCGGTTCGACCAGCGCCTCGGTCAACTGCGCGGTCGTCCGCGCCAGCTCGGTGGCGGCGTAGCTGTCGGTCAGCATCTCGAGCAGCCGGCTGCCGTCGGGAGCCGAGGTGGCCGCGGATTCGTTGGTCATCAGAACGTGGCCCGTTGCTCGTTGAAAGGAGTGATCTCGCGCAGACGTTCGACGATTCGCGGCAACACCGCCACCACGTAGTCGATCTCCTGGCGGTTGTTGTACCGGCTCAGCGAGAAACGGATCGAGCCGTGGGACGAGGTGAACGGCACCCCCATCGCCTTCAGCACGTGGCTCGGTTCGAGGCTGCCGCTGGTGCAGGCCGAACCGCTGCTCGCAGCGATACCGGCGCGGTCGAGCAGTAGCAGGATGCCTTCGCCCTCGATGTAAGTGAAGCTGATGTTGCTGGTGTTGGGCAGGCGGTGATCCCGATCGCCGTTGCGGTAGCAGTCCGGCACGGTCGCCAGAAGGTTGTCTTCGAGGTGGTCGCGCAGGGCGCGCACCCGCGTGTTCTCGTCGGCTATATGGCGGCCGGCAAGCTCGCAGGCAGCGCCGAGCGCCACGCAGGAGGCAACGTTCTCGGTGCCGGCGCGGCGACCGCGTTCCTGATGTCCGCCGACGATTAACGGCCGCAGTTTAGTGCCCTTGCGTACGTACAGCGCACCAACCCCCTTCGGCGCGTGCAGCTTATGCCCCGAGATCGACAGCATGTCGATGCCCGAAGTGGACATGTCGAGGGGCAGCTTACCCGCCGCCTGCACGGCGTCGACGTGGAAAACGGCGCCCTTTTC
>JAUVBS010000478.1 GCA_030591105.1 bacterium
ACTCTCCCCCGTAGGATAATAGCTGCGGCACTTCCGCCAGAGGCGTGCGGCGCGGCAGCACGACGACCACGCCGTCGCGCCGGCTGACCTGGATCGCCGGCCGCCTCGCCCGCCCGCTACGGCGAATTACGTAGCGGACCGGGCGTCCGGCGATGAGCGCAATGTCGGTACGTTTGGGCATCGGACCCTCGGTCGCGGTCGGACCGGCGGCAGCACGGCCAGCGGCGGTCGCCGGCGGCGGTGTGCTTTACAAGCCCGTCCCGTAATTCGGCGATTCCTTGGTGATCTGCACGTCGTGGGGATGGCTTTCACGCATGCCGGCCGATGTGATACGGATCAACTCGGCGCGCTCCTGAAACTCGACGATGGTACGGCAGCCGCAATAGCCCATACCGCTGCGCAAACCACCGGCCAACTGGTAGAGGACGTCGCGGGCGTGGCCCTTGTAAGGTACACGCCCTTCGATACCCTCGGGCACCAGCTTGTCCGCCTCTGCCACTTCGCTCTGGAAATAACGGTCCCGACTGCCGGCATTCATCGCCCCCAACGAGCCCATACCGCGGTAGGCTTTGTAGACGCGACCTTCGTAGAGGATCTTCTCGCCCGGCGACTCTTCCGTACCAGCGAGTAACGAGCCGATCATCACCACGTCCGCACCGACGGCGATGGCTTTCGTGACGTCGCCGCTGTAGCGAATCCCGCCGTCGGCGATCAGGGCACTGCCGCGCGGCCGCGTGACGCTCGCCACATCCATGATCGCACTGATCTGCGGCACGCCGACGCCGGCAACGACACGCGTGGTGCAGATCGAGCCCGGTCCGATACCGACCTTCACCGCATCGGCACCGGCTTCGATGAGCGCCTCGGCGGCCGCGGCGGTGGCGATGTTGCCCGCGAGGATCTGGCAATCGGGGTCCTTTTCCTTCAACCGCGAGACCGTCTCGATGACGTTCTTGCTGTGTCCGTGGGCGGTGTCGACCACCAGCAGGTCTACGCCGGCATCGATCAACAGATCCGCGCGCAGCATCGACTCGGCGCCGACACCGACCGCTGCGGCGACGCGCAAACGCCCCAGGTCGTCCTTGCTGGCGCTGGGGTAGTCGATCCGCTTCTGGATATCCTTGACCGTGATCAGGCCTTTCAGTTCCCCCGCGTCGTTGGTCACCAGCAGCTTCTCTATGCGGTGCTTGTGCAGGATGGCCTGAGCCTCTTCTAACGTAGTTCCCACCGGTACGGTGATCAGATCCTTGCTCGTCATCACCTCACTTACCGGGCGCGAGGTGTCCTCGACGAAACGCAGATCGCGATTGGTCAGGATGCCGACCAGCTTCGTACCGTCGGTGATCGGCACACCGGAGATGCGGTAGTGGCTCATCAGGACGAGCGCCTCGTCGATCGCGTGGTCCGGACCCAGCGTGATCGGGTTGTTGATCATCCCCGATTCACTGCGTTTGACCCGTTCGACCGCGCCGGCTTGTTCGTGCGGCTCGATGTTCTTGTGGATCACACCGATACCGCCGGCGCGCGCCACGGCGATGGCCATGGCACCCTCAGTCACGGTGTCCATGGCCGCCGACAGGAAAGGTATCTGCAGCCTGATTTTTCCGGTCAACCGGCTCGCCGTGTCGATGTCGCGCGGGATGAACTCGCTGTAGTCGGGCACCAGCAGGACGTCGTCGAAGGTCAACGCTTCGCGGAGCACGGCGGACGTGTTGTCGTTCTCTAGATTCCGGTGGTCCATGGTATTCCTCACTCAGGGCCTCATCACACCGATAAACGGTAGGTTGCGGTATTTCTCGTCGTAATCGAGCCCGTAACCGATGACGAACTCTTTGGGAATCTCGAAACCGCGGTAATCGATCTGCGCCGGTTTGATACGCGCGGGTACCTTGTCCAGCAGAGCGCAGACGCGGATCGAACGCGGGGCACGGGTCTCCAGCAGATCGGCCAGGTGGTTGATCGTCAGCCCGGTGTCGATGATGTCCTCGACGATGATCACGTCGCGGTCGGTGATGTTCGTCTTCAGATCCTTCTCGATCTTCACTACACCGGTCGACTGGGTCCCTCCCTCGTAGCTCGCCACCGCCATGAAGTCGATTTCGTGTTCGATCGACACGCAACGGGTCAGATCGGCCAAAAACGTATACGCACCCTTGAGGAT
>JAUVBS010000288.1 GCA_030591105.1 bacterium
AGCAACGGGGCGATGCTCCAGTCGGTCGTGTCTTTCGCGCGAGGCTGCCGTGGCGAACGCGTATCGCTCGTCGGCAGCGCCACGGCAACACCGGGCAGATCGGCGGCGGGACACGGCACCGCATCACCGCTGCGTAACGCCTCGGCCACCGCGCCGCGATCGGCCGGAACGCGCGTTACCGGCCCCGGCATCACCGGCGGGAGCCCAAGCCCGGCCTGGACAACCAGATCGTCGCCCGTCCCGTCACGGATCAGCAACGCGACTTCTTGCACCTCGAGCAACTCGGCTACGGTACGCAGGCAGAGACGCGTGATCCGCGCCAGGTGTTCGCCGCTATCGCCGCGGGCCAGTGGATTATCACCCGGGCGCAAATACTGTTCTTTCGGTAGCAGGACGCTGAAAGTCGCGCCGTGCCCGAGCTTGCTCTGCACGTCGACGTGGCCGCCGTGGAGATTGACGATATACCTGACGATGGTCAACCCGAGACCGGTACCTTCTTTTTCGGCGGTCTCGCCGACGCGGTAGAACTGCTGGAAAATCCGCCGTAGCTCCTCCGGCGGAATACCGGGACCGGTGTCGGCGATGCTGATCCGTACCGTGGCGGCGTCTTCGACGGCCGTTACGGTGATCTTACCGCCGGCCGGCGTGTACTTGAGCGCGTTGCCGAGCAGGTTGAGTACCACCTGCCGGATGAGGTCGGGATCGCCCTCGATCCGCGGTAGCATCCTGGGTAAACGGCACTGCAGTTGCTGCTTTTGCCGGGCGACTTGTGGTGCGAGGGAGCGCGCACAGTCCTCGATCAGCGGCGCCAGATCGATCACCTGCCAGTCGAGCATTCGATGGCCGAAACCGAGGCGCGAGAAATCAAGGATACGATTGGCCATCCGTAACATCCGCTCAGCTTCGTCGCGGATCACGCCCAGAAATTCCGTGGTGTGCGGAAAAGCGTCGTTATTCAGATGCTGTCGCAGAGCGTCGGTGTACGCAGTAATCGAGGTCAGCGGGGTCTTGAATTCATGGCTCGCAACAGCCACGAATTGTCCCTGCATACGGCTCAAGCGCGATAGCGCCTCGTTCTCGGCGCGGGACGCCTGCAGCTCCGAGCGCAGTACCTGGACTTCCCACAGCCCGCCCAACCGCGGACCGAGTCGCTCGCGCAAAAAACCCAGGCTAGCGTGCAGCTCGGTGACCTGAGTCGCGGCCAACTGGCTGCCGAGTACCACCAACAGGACCGGGTGCTCACGCCCATCGACCCGCGCCAGGAGCCAGCTGCGGCAGTTGTACGGCCAAGCCACCGGCCAAGCGACCTGCGCCGGTAGCTCGGGGCCTCCCGGCAACACACCGTCATCGGCGCGTCCGACCTGCGCGATCAAGTGGGCCAGCTCACTGGGACAGACCGACCAAATCGGTTCGACCGAATCGGCGGCCATGCGCACGCAGCGGCGGTTGGCTTGGCTATCGTCGGGTGTCAAGACCTCACCGGCGCGCTCGTCGACCAACACGGCCGCAAACGCCACGTCCGGCCGGCCAGCGTAAATTCTCACCAATGCTTCTTGTAGAACGGCCAGGTCGCCACTGCTCGCGCCGGCATCGAAATCACGCACGACCGTGTCCAACGCCTCCGTCAGTGGAATATGTCCGCCACCGTCTCGCATCGGTCGCTCCGTTCGGGTGCGCTGCCCAGGACTGTTCATGAATGCTCCGGGCCAGGCCGGCCGGTGGCCTGCTGGCTCAGGTATTCCAGCGGGACGCCACCGAGCTGGGCATCAGCTCCGGCGCAGCGTTGGGTGAACGACGTTCCCTGACGACTACGCTACCGATGAGTGTCTTACCGTAGCGTTTCAACTCGGCCAGGGTGTCGCTCAACTGGGCTGGATGCAGGAACCGGCCACGGGCCTCGGACACCAACGCCACGGTGAGAGTGATCAGTGGAATCTTGTCGAGAGTCCCGTTTCGGCTCTGTACCTTCAGATAGCCGCTCTCGAAATCGGCCGCGTCGTGCAGATCGGCGATACCGGCATCGAAGCACTCGATCAATCCACGCGACAAGTTTGTCGCGTGCTCGGTGTCGGTGAGCACAACGAAGTCGTCCCCACCGATGTGACCGATGAAATCCTCGCCGGAACCGAACTGATCGCTGCACTCGCGTATGACCCGCGCGAGGTAACTGATGGCCTGGTCGCCTCGTTGGTAGCCGTAGTAGTCGTTGAAGCTCTTGAAGCGATCGATATCGATGTACATGATGCCATAGGTCTCGTCGCCGGAGACTCTGCGCATGATCTCGCGCTCGATCGCCCGGTTACCCGGTAGACCGGTCAACGGGTTGGCTTCCCGCTGGGCACGGTTGACCTCGAGCATGTTGCTCATCCGTAGCAGTAGTTCTTCCTGGTTGAACGGCTTGGTCAGGTAGTCGTTGGCCCCTCCCCGCAGACCCCGCACTTTCTCCGCGCTATCCCCCTTGGCCGTGAGCATGATCACCGGCACCTGTCGGGTCTCGAAATTGCCGCGCAAATGCCCCAGGACGGTGAATCCATCCACTTTGGGCATCATGACGTCCAAGAGGATCAGATCGGGCTTGATACGGTCCACCATCGCCAAGGCCTCTTCGCCATTGGCGGCCTGATGAACCTCGTAACCCTCTTGTTCCAATAGGAATTGGAGGATTCGCCGGATATGAGGCTCGTCATCGACGACCATAATTTTGCCGGTGGCTGCCATTTTCGTCCCAGTCCGGTAGTGCATAATGGGCCACAGCCCCCCTTGACGGGGGCCTTTTCGCTTTAGAGGCAATTGTCATGCCACCAGGGGAAACCCTTGGTAGCCATGAGATACGGCGGGAAACCGGCGAGGAACTCAGCGCCAGGAGGCGAGGGTGCCGCGGGCGAAACTGTCCAGGGCGAGGCCGTCTCGGTGCCCATGGCGCAGGTGGCACCACCCCGCATAGGCAATCATCGCGGCGTTGTCCGTGCAATAAACGGGCTCGGGCGGGACGAAGTGCAAGCCGCGTTGCAGCGCCTCGGCGGCCACCCGTTGTCGTAACGCCACGTTGGCAGCCACCCCCCCACCGACGTAAACCGCGCGTACCTGGTGACGGTCGGCGGCTTGAAACAGTCGCTGGCTGAGGCTGTCGACGATCGCTTCCTGTAAAGCCAGGCAGACATCGGCAATTTCGCTGTCAGACAGCGGTTGCGGCAACCGCTGTACCGTCTGGCGTACGGCGGTTTTCAAGCCGCTGAAGCTAAAGACGATCCGCGGATCGTTGCGCAGTGCTCGCGGAAACTCGAAGCGCCCCGATCGGCCGGCTCGCGCCAGACGTTCCACCTCGGGTCCCCCCGGATACGGCAACCCTAGCAGTTTGGCCGTCTTGTCGAACGCCTCGCCGGCCGCGTCGTCGAGGGTACCACCCAGCCGTCGGTAACGGCCCACGTCGGTCATCAACACGACCTCGGTGTGCCCACCCGAAACGACCAGTACGGCCGCGGGCAGCTGCAGCGGGGTGGACAAGGCATTCGCGAGAATGTGCCCTTCGAGGTGGTGAATGCCGACGAGGGGCAGGTCGGCGGCGGCGGCGAGAGCCTTGGCCGTGGACAGACCCACCAATAGAGCGCCGATCAGCCCGGGTCCGTTGGTCACCGCCACCCCGTCGAGATCGCGCAACCGCTGCTGTTGCTGGGACAATAATACGTCGATCAGCGGCAACAGATTGACCAGGTGGGCACGCGAGGCGAGCTCGGGAACTACGCCGCCGAAATGGTCGTGCAGATCGATCTGGCTCGAGACGAGATTCTCGGCGACGCCGC
>JAUVBS010000264.1 GCA_030591105.1 bacterium
CGCCGGGCGAGTCCTACTCGTGGCTGCCGTTCATCCTGGCCGATCCGGACGATCCCCAGGCGTACTTCTTTTGCGCCACACACCTGCACCGCGGAGATTGGCAGGGTGGGGACGCCGTGCAGTACTCCACCTCCGACCAGGATTTCACCGAGGCGGGCGGCAGCTACTTGACGGCGTTAGGTATTGCTCCCGCCGATCACCAACGGCGCATCGCCGTGACCAATAGCGGCCGTATCTGGTACTCCCTGGACGGTGGCAACAACTGGTCCCTCTCCGCTGACACCGGACCCAACGCCCACTACTTCTACGGAACAGCCATCGAGTACTCCGAAACGGATCCCACGCGCGCCTGGATCGCCGGCAGCGGTTACAGCGGGCCAGCCGTGTACCGGACCGACGACGGGGGTTTGAGCTGGACACCTGTCGGTAATAACCAACCCCGGACCCTCGTCTACGACCTCGCCCTGGAGAGCCCTGGCAACGAGGTGCTCTATGCGGCCACGGACGCGGGGCCATACCGCCTCGATCCGCAGACGAACGAATGGGAGGACATCGGCGCCGCGGTAGCACCCCTGACCACCTACTGGAGCGTGGAGAGTGTACCGGCGGCCCAGGTGATACGCTTCGGTACCTATGGTCGTGGTATCTGGGACTACGACGTCTCCGGAACCACCGACGTCGCGATAGGTGAGACCCCGGCGGCTGCCGGCTTCGACTTGACCAACTACCCCAATCCGTTCAATCCGCAAACCACCATCAATTTCCGGCTGGTCGATCCGGCCCAAGTTCGCCTGGCGATATACGACGCAGCCGGGCGCGAGGTCGCCGTTCTGGTCCAAACCGCGCTGGGGAGCGGCGAGCACCGGGTGAACTGGGACGGGCAAGATCAGCACGGACGATCGGTGGCGAGCGGGGTCTACTGGTCGCGCCTCGAAGTGGCTGGCCGCGTGGAGAGTCGCGTCATGACCCTGGCGCGTTGAGCGAAGGTGAAATCACAGGCCTGTCCCCCCATCGGCACGATCGATACCGTGTCCGGTGCGGAGGATGAGGTCGTGGTTCTGGGTCACACCGCGGCAAAAATCAGCGCCGCGCCCAGAATCACCGCCACGGTAGCCCAGGCACGGACGATCGTCGCGCTTTGCCGACCCCACCAGTCGAACATGGCGTCGATACGTTGCTGACCCAGCATGAACATCACGACCACGGCGAAGATCGCCACGACGCCGAGAACCTGAATCAACACCGTGAATCGACACGCCGGTGCGGCGAGCAGCAACAACACGCCCAGGCTCAAGCGCACCAAGGCAGCGACATAGAGCATGGGACGCGAACGACACGCGCCCGCCCAGTCGCGGAACAACAAAGGTGCCACCACCCCGAAAGCTCCGCCCAGGACGATCACGGCGCCAATTACGAGCACAGCCTTGGCCACGACAGCTCCTTTCGGATCGATCTACGGCCGGCCGCAAAACCGGCCAGCATTGAATGCAGGCTACTCGTTAGACCTGCCGAAAGCAACCGGCGCGTGAGGCCACAGGAAAAGCCGCCCAGGAAATCCTCTTGCGCCGTGGGTAACGATTGTTACGGTGGACCAGCTACCGAGCGTCAGCCGGCAACCCGACCGCCGTGTACGCTCTCCCTCGGGATACCTGTTCCAGCGAGGAGTCGTGGTAATGCATAAAGTCGTTATTCGTACTACCTGGATCTTGATCAGTATTGCCGCGATCCTCAGCGCTGGGCTGGCGATGGCCCAGGACCAGGCTGAGGATCCGACCGAGGGCCCGGTCGGGATTGCGCCCGCGGATTCGGCCGAGGCCGCGCTCGAGAAATTCGGCGACGCGCTGTCGAAGGATCAGATCCGCCTGGTCAGGCAGGCCCTGAAGGGGACCGGTGTGATCTGGATCGGCGACGATCGCCATATGACCTTCAGCGAGCTGGCGTCATACTGCGCTCCGGTCCTCTGGTTCTCGCCGGACGAGCCGCTGCTGGATAAGAAGAAGGGCCGGGACATCCGGGTACCGACCAGCTTCCCGTTCCAGGAAACGCCCGATGCACCGGTGGGTTACTATCGTGTGCGGACGCTGCTAGTCCGCGCAGAGGCCGATGGCCCGGCCATCGTCAAGGCCGATGAGCACCGGCGTGACACGACGATCGATCTGGAACAGGTCAGCGGCATCGATCTCGATTACTTCTTCTACTACCCGTGGGAAAAGGGGTTCGGCGCCCACGAGCACGACGTCGAATCGGCGCAGTTCAAGCTCGTGGTCATCAGGAATCGGAACCTCGGCGGCCAGGGATATTCGATCGTCGTGCAGCGGGTGATCGGCAAGGCGCACGGCATCCTCTGGTACGACAACACCCTCCAGATAGACGAAGGTGCGGTCTTCCCCATGCACATCCTGGTCGAAGAGGGCAAGCACGCCAGCTGCACCGACAAGAACGGCGACGGCTATTACTCGCCCGGCTACGACGTCAACAAACGCGTCAACGACGCCTGGGGAGTGCGCGACATCATGTCCAGCGGTTCGCTCTACACCGGCGGCTTCATGGCCTGGATGGCGAAGGTGCGCCCACCGGCCTACCGCGTGTTTCCGCCCTTGCCGGAGGACAGCGCTTTACGTGCGGAGTTCTCGGTTGACGGTGTGTACGCACCCGACAACGCTATCTACGAGGTGCGTCCGTTCCCCCGCTCGAACGAGATCGTCGACGATCCTCACCTGGTGCCGTTCATCGCGGACAAGGGCTCCGAAGACTGGCCGGAAGAGGTCGAGAACAGCGATCTACGGAAACTCGGACGCTGGATGGATGAAGAGTCGTTCATCAAATCGTTATCGATTTCCTTCCGTTACGACGGCGATGCCGGTATCTCCTTCGTCTTCCCGCTCCTGATCGTCAAGAACGTCGCCGATCCCATCGGCGGCGGTTGGTTCGTCAACCGCATCTACTTCAAGGACGAAGGCCTACGCGACTTCGCCTGGAACATCCTCTACACTACGTCCGCATCGCGCTGGATCGATGGTTACTTCGCCGCCGGCTGGGAGTGGGATTCCGACGGCTCCGGTACCGAAGCGAGATTCATGACCGAGACCGGTATCAAGCTACGGTTCAACATCGGTCATTCGGCGGTGAGTTTCCTCTCGAAGCTGACCGACTTCTGGGGCTTGCGCATGGGCATCAAGGCCTACGAATTCGCGCCGTTCACGGAGATCGGTTATGTGATCGAGGTCGGGGCGGGAACCTTTTAGCTGGCGCCGGTATGGCAGGGCCCCCCGGGGGGTCTTTTCGTTCCGGCACCAGTAACCGTAAAAAGACCCCCCGGGGGGTTCTCGCGACTGCCGACCTACAGACCCAAGACGTTGGGTGCGCAAGATTGGTTGTCGCCGTTTCCGGTGGCGATCCGGTGGCGATCCGGTGGCGATCCGGCGGCGATCCGGCGGCGGTCCGACGGCGGTCCGACGGCGGTCCGACGGCGGTCCGACCGCGATTACGTCACAGTCCCAACAACTGCCTCATATACTTCGGCGGCGGACTACCATAGCTCAGTAACTCGTCGTGGAACTCTCGATAGTCGAAACGGTCGCCCGCTTTGGCCTGGTAGTCACGGCGGATGTCGTTGATCTCGATGTTGCCGACGTAATAGGTCGACAGTTGCGTGCTGGTCAGGCAGGCGCGGCGCCACTTGCCGACCGCTTCACCCTCCTCCTGGAAACCCTCGATCATCATCATCGCCAACGCCTGCTCTTCGGTCATCTCGCCGGTGTGGATCCTTGGATCGATGATCGAGTTGATGATCAGCCGCAGGCGCATCTTCAGCTGCTGCAGATGCAGCTGCGGACCACCCCAACCCGCCTCGACCATCAGCTGTTCGGCGTAAGTCGCCCACCCTTCGACGAAGGTGCCGCTCGAGAAGATCGCGCGCAGCGGCGTGGGCGCCTCGAACCTGTTGGCGTGGGCGATCTGCAGATAGTGACCCGGCATCGCCTCGTGGATGGTCAGATTCTGTAGCATGTAGTCGTTGTACTCGGCGTAGAACGACTCCTTACGCTCGGGCGGCCAATCCTCCGGTGTCGGCGCGATGGCAAAGA
>JAUVBS010000269.1 GCA_030591105.1 bacterium
CGACAGGATCGTCCGCACGCGCTCACTGAGGATCTCCGCGCCACCGCCGGGAATCGAATCAAGACCAGCTGTCTGCAACCGCACGATCACCTGCTGCGTGGTCGTCTTGTTCAGCCGGGCGAAGTGTTGGATCTCACTGGGCGAGAATCCGTGGATCCAGATCTGCGGATACGCCGTCTTGATCCCACGCAACATCCGCTCGTAGTGCTCGAGGCGGAGCTTCGGGTGGTGCCCTCCCTGCAGAAGGATCTGGGTACCACCGGCAGCGACGACCGACCGACACTTGGCGAGGATCTCGTCCTGGCTGAGCAGGTACTCGTCACCGTCGTCGAGATGTCGATTGAACGCACAGAACTTGCAATCGACGTAACAGACGTTGGTGTACGTGACGTTGCGATCGATCACGTAAGTAACGGTGGCGGGGTCACTGCGTCTTAAACGCAACTCGTGGGCCACGCGGCCCACATCGTGCAGGCTCGCCTCTTCGAACAGGACGAGCAGTTCCCCACCGGTCAAGCGGCGCTCGAACGCCGCGCTCAAGAACTCCTGCGCAATCTCACTGCTGCGAGCCGGAACACGGAACGGCTCGACCGGCGTGAGATCGAAGCTGCGCTCCGTGCTCTGGGCTGCCTTCGCGGTGAGGATCTCCTGTAGACGGTCCGGTTCCATGGGCCACTGCTCGGGGAATCCCGGTAAAGGACGCATCGTCTCACGTCCCTTCGCCGACCGCTGCCAGCAGCGCCGGACGGCCAGGAGGGACGACGGCGTGCTTGACGCACAGCTCGTGAAAACGACGCAGACCTGCCTGCTCCGGGTCACCGATGACGTACCGGAGCGACTCACCGAGATAGCCTAGCACCGCCGCCGGCGTGGTCTCACCGCCGCGCCCGAGACGACCGTGGGCCGCCTCGCGCTCCGCGATCGCGGCCAGGTTCGCCAGTCCTCGATCTCGCGATCGGGTGAGCAGGTCGCTGAGTCCGTCCTTGGCGGCAGCGGACGCCGTTTCGACGAAGCGGGGACCGAATACCCAGGCCGCGAAAACGAACGGGAGACCGGTAAACTTCTGCCAGAGCGAACCGAGATCGTAAGCTGCTACTTGTTGGTTTCCGGTACCGGTCAGATAGCGCTCGACCTCGAAGCAACGGTCACCGATGACCAGGGCGGCCTCTTCGTTCGCGAGCACGGTTTCGGCCTTAGGTTCGACGGCGAAAAAATCGGGGCGCACGCCGTACATCTCGGCCAGCAGAATACGCAACAGGGCAACTGAAGTACGTGAACCCCGGTCGACGGCCACGCGCGCAATGGCGGTCAGCGGAACGCGGGCGAATAGCTTGACGCTACCGACCGCGCCGTCCGTTGCGATCCCGATCCCTGGCACCAAGCCGCCGCCTGGCCAGCGAAAATACTCCACCACCGGTAGCAAGGCGACATCCGCCTCGTCGGCGTGGAGCAGTTCGACCAGACGACTCGGCAGAGCGGTGATCACCTCGACACGGTCGTCGTCCTGCTCGGTCAGCCCTTCGATCAAGGGTACACTGTTGAGGAAAGAAACAGCGGCAATTCTGTATTTCATGGTACCTCGGTCGGACGGGAATCCACGGGCCGAATGCCACCAAGGATAGGCACTCGGCAATGGAGCAGCAACCCACCCATACGGTCCTCGCTACGGCGGTGTGTCCGGCCTGAAAGAATGTCGAGACAGGAGCCGGCCCGGACCGTCCGGGTCAAGTGCCCAGACGGCGCCGTATGAGACGAGTACGCGGCAGAATCCAGAATTTCCGATACAGGCGGTTTGCCAGATGATGGCGCCGATTGAATCCGCGCTGTCGGTCGGCCTGGAACCGACGCAGATCCTCTTCGAGAGTCGGGCCGTACTTTTCGCGCCACCGGGGGTACCACTCTCGTTTCACGAAATCGTGGAGTGCGAACTCTTCGCCGTACATCCGTTCGATCTGGGTGCGGGTCTGCGGATCGGCAAGTAACCGCTGTGCGACTTCGTTGTTGCGGGCCGTGTTGGTTCTGCGGTAGGCGGGGTTCAGATCGGCGGCGATGACCTTGTTGAGGATCAGCAACGACTCGTCGTAAAGCTCGGTCAGGCCGACGAAGACATCGTGCTTCTTGATGGCGCGGATGGCCGACTCGGCACTCCCGTCACGGGCGAACATCTTGACCTGGTGGTTCTGATGTACCGGCCAGGCGACCCATTCGTCCCACGTGAGCGGCTGTTCCTCATCACGGAGGTGGTACTGGTAGTGCGAGGCAC
Source organism: bacterium (assembly GCA_030591105.1). Lineage (GTDB taxonomy): Bacteria > Krumholzibacteriota > Krumholzibacteriia > LZORAL124-64-63 > LZORAL124-64-63 > JAUVBS01. The sequence goes on from JAUVBS010000269.1 coordinate 2,264, forward strand.
CGCGCTTGAGCGGTTCACGCACGAAGGCGAAGTACCGGACCGGCTCGACTTCGTGCAGATTCGACCAGAGTGCGATCTGGTGGCCACCGACGCTTTTCAGGAAAGGGCAGAGACGCTTCAAACGCCGGTAGTCGTCGGGATTGTATTTCGGCACGACGAATTCGTCGTCGGGCTCGCGCCAATCGACGGCGTCGCAATACGCAGCGCCATAGGAACTGCGCAGTGCCGTCTGGACGGTTTGCCCGCCCGTCTTGCCCACGTGAATGAAAGCCAGCGTACTCATCGCTGCCATCCTATCGGTATGTACGTCGTAACGCACTGACGGGTCGGTTGATCGTTGTCAACGTACGAGCATCAGCTTGAGATTTTGCGCTCCGTACACCGTCTCCAGGCGGGCGAAGTATACACCCGACGGCAACGTGAGCCCACCGGCGTCGCAACCGTTCCAGACCCACTCGCGGCGACCGGCGGACACGAATTCGTCCGCCAATGAAACCAGCTGGCGCCCGTGTAGATCGAAGATCGCCAGACGGATCGGCCCGGCCGCGGTACCGTCGTAGGCGATGGTGGTGCGGGGGTTGAAGGGGTTGGGGTAGGCAGCCAGAACCCGCAGCTGTGGACTCAGCGGCGGCACGGCCGACGGATCGACGAACTCATACGCCCCGATGTCGACGCCGTCTCCCTGCGGAACCGCGTTACCCTCGATATCCTGCGTCGGCCCGAGATCGAGCGCGCTATCAAGCAGCGGTGATTCCGGCAGGAGGTGAAGATCCAGGTTGGAAACGAACGGCGACGCGGTCAGCAGTACCGTCTGGATCGGTTCGACCTCGGGCACATTGAACTGGCCTGGTTCGTAGGCACAGTGGGTCACGGTCGAGAAGCCGGCGGTGTGGCTGAACACCTGGACATCGTTGCCGCCTGTGCCGTAGAAAACGGTGTTGATCAGCACGCAGCGTTTGAGGTCGTCGTCGAATTCTCCCCCCTCGGCAACCAGCGCGATGGCGTCGCCTCTCGGGTTATCGCCGCCCACGACGTTATCCGAGAAGGAGCAGTTGATGAACTCGGCACGCGGGCGACGCCGCGTCGTGAACGCCCCACCTCGCGCATCGGTCGGGACTAAGTTGCCGGCTCGATCGTAACCGGCCTTGTTGCCGATGAACTCGCAATAGATGTAGGTGGCGGTCTCGCCGAGATTTTCTTCGAAGGCTCCCCCCTTGTAGGTAGCCCCGCCGGAGCTGTTGGCGGTATTGTTGCGGAACCGGCAACGCTCGACGTTTCCCGTCGCGAAACGGCCGAAGTACAGACCGGCGCCCTGAGCGTTGAAATTATCGTCGAAATCGGAATCGACGACCGTCACGTCGATGTAGCGATCGAAGTTTCCTCTGACCAGCATACCGCCACCGTCGCCGGCGGCGGAGCCCGCCTCCAGGTTGCCCACGTTATCGCTGAAGCGGCATTCGGTCACCACCAGCGCGATGGGATCGAAGTGGGTGTCATCGTTGCGCCGCATGAAGACCCCGGCTCCGGCCGACCAATTGGACGCCCCTTCCCAGGCGCTACGGCTGCCGACGACCTCGCACCGAGTGAGAGTCAAACCGCCGTCATCAACAGCGATGGCACCACCCGGACCCCAGCTCAGATTGTTCTCGAAACGGCTATCTCGGATATCGAGATAGCTGATCTGATCACTCGAATAAACATCGATGGCGCCACCGTGCGGGCTCAAGAGACCACCCGTCTGCGCACGATTGTTCGTGAAGACAC
>JAUVBS010000004.1 GCA_030591105.1 bacterium
CAGTACGGAGAACCGGATCGGTCGGGTATACCAGATACCATACAGATATTATCAAGCATGGCAACCGCCAGCCGGCCGCGACGGTCCGGCCCGATCTAGCCGACCGGCGCGGATCACTGCGGCGTTGGTGCAGCGGTGTCCAGCTGCGCCAGAATCACCTCGGCGATATCCCGCACCTCGAGCTGCTCGCTGCGCTCGGTCTCCTTGACGGCGTCGTCCAGCATGGTCAGACAGAACGGACAGGCGGTGGCCACTTCCGCCGCGCCGGTCGCCGCGGCTTCGTCGATGCGGTTGTGATTGATGCGTTGGCCGATGTCCTCCTCCATGAACATCCGGCCGCCGCCGGCACCGCAGCAGAAGCCGGCCCGACCGGTGCGCGGCATCTCGACCTGGCTCAGACCCGGCACCGCGGCGAGGACCTCGCGCGGAGCGTCGTAGATGTCGTTATGGCGGCCGAGGTAGCAAGAGTCGTGGTAGGTCACCTTCACGTCGGCGCCGGCCGTGACCGTGAGCTTGCCTGCGGCCAGCAAGTCGGCCAGAAGTTCGGAGTGATGGACGACTTCCACGTCGCCGAGACCGAAGTCACGATACTCGTTACGGATCACGCTGTAGCAATGCGGGCAGGCGGTCAGCACCTTGCGTACATCATACTTACCGAACGCTGCGACGTTATGCTCGGCCTGCATCTGAAACAGGTACTCATTCCCGACCCGACGCGTCGGGTCTCCGCAACACCCCTCCTCGGTGCCGAGGATCGCGTAATCGACGTCGGCCCGGTTGAGCAGGGTACACAGTGCACGCAACACCTGGCTGTTGCGGTCGTCGAACGAACCGGCGCAACCGACGAACAACAAGTACTCGGCCTTCTGCTTCTCGCGCAGGTGCGGTACGGCCAGGTCGCCGATCCAGTCCTCGCGCGCCGCGGCGCTCACGTTCCAGGGGTTGCTGTTGGTTTCCAGCCCGCGCAGGGCGGTCTGCAACGCCGACGGGACACGTGCCTCGGTCATGGTGAGATAGCGCCGCTGGTCGACGATGTTCGGTACGTGGTCGATGACCACCGGGCAGTGCGTCATGCAGTAACCGCAGGTCGTGCAGGCCCAGATCGTATCCTCGCTGTTGACATCGCCGATCAGATTGGGGCGCTGCAGCGCTGCCGACGCTTCTGCTGCCGCCTCGGTCCGGCCGGTCGCCTTGAGCTTGCCGATTTCGACCAGCGAGTCGGCCAGCGCATAGACTTGGTCCCGTTCGTCGCAGATCAACTCCCGCGGGTGCAACGGTTTGCCGGTGGTGTAGGTCGGGCAGCCCTCGTTACAACGCCCACATTCGGTGCAGGTGTACAGGTCGAAGATCCGCCGCCACGAGAAGTCCTCGATCTTACCGACACCGAAGCTCTCGGCCCCCTCGAACTCCATCGGCGCAAGGTACGCCGAAGGCGTCAGCCGTTCGAAAAACACCGCCGGCAGCGCCGTCAACACGTGAAAGTGCTTGCCCCAAGGCAGGTAGTTCAAGAAGGCCAGCACCAGGACAATGTGCGCCCAGTAAATGACCTGCCACCAGGTGCTTATTGTCCCGGTAGCCGCGTCGCCATACAGTGGCATCAGGACGGTCGATACAATGGCCCAGCCGTGCTCCGGACTGTCGGGATGCAACCGTAGCATCGCCGCGTCGCCGAGCAGGTCGGTCGCCATCAGCACGGCGATCCAGAGCAGAACCAAGACCCCTTCGAAATTCAGATGCAGACGCGGCGGTCGGCTGACGAGCCGGCGCCACAGTGCATACACGATGGCGATCAGAACCAGCACCGCGAAGAGATCCTTGACCAGCGCATAGATCTGCCCCAAACGACCGTCGAGCAGTGGCAAGGTGAAGTCGGGGTCGAATCCGCGCCCGATGAGCATCAACGTGCGCGTCGCAACGACCAAGAAACCAAAAAAGATGGTCGCGTGCATCCAGCCCGGGCCCCGCTCATAGAGCAAACGGCGTTGACCGAAGCCGATTATCAACAGCGCCCAGAAACGACGGCCCAGACGATCGAGTCGCCAATCCGGCTCGCCCGCGCGTAGCACCCAATAACGGTCTGCGATGGTGTTTGCGAACAGTGCCAACGAGAAGAAGAGTAGGAGCGACATCCACAATGGACTCACGGCATCCCCTTTCGGCGCAAGCTGATCGGTGCGGTCACGGACGGACCGGGAGCCTGGCTGCTCGCAGGCGAATGTCGACCCGGACTGTCGGGAGGCTTCTGCGCCTAGGCTAGCGCAGCGTCCAGAGCAGGGAAAGCATTTGTTGTGCCGCACCGAACCGGCCGGTTCGGAAGTTATCCGTTGCCGGGTGAGGAGTTACCGGCGGCCGCGCCGTACCGGTCCGGTACCGAGCCCACCAGCCTTGGCGGCCGCCAGGACGGGGATTTTCTGGACAATCCTCACCGTCGTCGGTACATTTTGTGGCTCGGACCGGCCGGTCGGCATCCTCGCCGGTCGGCGGTTTTTTCTAGCACGGCATGACCAGGAAAGGGGCCACCGTGACCGACGCAGATATGATGTACCTCGGCGGCGACGATACCGCCATCAAACGGCTACTCGATAACATGCAGCGGATCGCCGTCGTCGGTATCTCGCTCAAGGAAGATCGTGCCAGCCACGGGATCGCGAAATTTCTCGTCGGGCAGGGTTTCGACGTGGTCGGTGTCAACCCCGCGCTCACAGAAGCGCTCGGCGTACCGGTCTACCCCCGGGTGGCCGACGTGCCGGGCAAGATCGATGTCGTCGACGTCTTCCGGCGCAGCGACGCGTTGCCGGCCATCGTCGACGATGCCATCGCCAAGCAGGTTGGCGCAATCTGGATGCAGGAGGGGGTCGTGCACGAGGAGGCCGCCGCCAAGGCGGCTGCCGCCGGCATCGATGTCGTGATGGACCGTTGCCTGTACAAAGAGTGGCTACGGCTGATGAACGCCTGAACCGGCCAGCGAGTATACTATGAGTCCGACTCCCTGGAACTTGGTTACCGGAGCCCTCGGCTTCGTGGGGTTATATCTGGTCGAGGCGCTCCTGCGCGCCGGTATTCCAGTGGTGGGGCTGAGCCGTCTCGATCCAGGCCAATCGCCGCCCGCCCAGGCAGGGAATTTCACGCTGGTTGAAGACCCCGTTCCACCGTCGGACGCCGCACCTCTGCACGGAGCGGTCCGCTACCACGGCGAAGCTGGCGACTGGTACTACTTGCACTGCCCGTTGGAAGAGCCGGATCCGGTGCGCGATCTGCTCGACACTCTGCGCCCGACAACTGTCTACCACCTGGCCGCACAGAGTTCTGCTGCGGTCTCCTTCACCGACCCCGGCGACACGTTCGCGTCGAACCTGAACGGCACACTTCATCTGCTCGAAGCGGTTCGCGCATTACCGCAGACTCTGTGGCCGATGGTACTGGCGGTCGGTTCGGCCGAGGAGTACGGCGATCAGAGCGACCGCCGTCAACCGCTGACCGAGGATCTACCGCTCGAACCGATCTCCCCCTACGGTGTCTCGAAGGCCGCCCAGACCATGCTCTGCCGTCAGTATGCACAGTCCTACGCCTTGCCGGTGGTCATCGCCCGTCCGTTCAACCACACCGGACCGGGGCAAGACCAGCGCTTCGCTTTCCCGAGTTTCGCGGCGCAGATCGCCGCCGCGGAAGCGGGGACCGGACCGGCGGAGATCTCCGTCGGGAACCTATCGGCCGTGCGCGACTTTCTCGACGTCCGCGATGTTATCGCCGCTTACCGTCTGCTCGTAACCGAAGGTACGCCGGGTGAGGTCTACAACATCTGCTCCGGCCAGCCATTGACCATCGCCGACGGTCTGGATCTGCTAAGAACAGCGGCCGAGCTGCCGATCACACTTCGCGACGATCCGCAACGCCAGCGACCGTCGGACATCCCCTACCTGGTGGGGGACAACCGCAAGTTCATCGCGCGAACCGGTTGGTCACCGGAATACGACCGGGCAGGGATATTCAACGCACTGTTGCAACACGCCAGGAGGCCTTCGGCATGATCCGCATTTGCATGGTTGGGACCGGTTACGTCGGTCTGGTTTCAGGCGCTTGCCTGGCCGATTTCGGTCACCGCGTCACCTGTGTCGACGTCGTCAAGGACCGCATCGCCGGTCTGCGGCGGGGCGATATCCCGTTCTACGAACCGGGGCTGGATCTGCTGGTAAACAAGAACGTCGCCGACGGACGCCTGTTCTTTACGACCAGCCTGGCCGATGCCATGCGCGACGCGGACGTCGTCTTCATCGCCGTACAGACACCGATGTCCGACAGCGGCGAAGCCGACCTGACCTATGTGATGCAGGTCGGTACGGAGATCGGCGCCCTGCTAACGGACTACAAGCTGATCGTGACCAAGAGCACCGTGCCGGTCGGCACCGCACGCCGGCTCGCCGCGGTCATCGGCGAGAGCCTCACGCAACCGGTTTTCTTCGATCTCGCCAGCAACCCGGAGTTCCTACGCGAGGGGTCGAGCATCGAGGACTTCATGCATCCGGACCGCGTGGTGATCGGCGCCGAGACCGAGCGAAGCGAAGCGCTCATGCGCGAGATTTACCGCCCGTTGTTCCTCCTCGATACCCCCATCGTGATCTGCGGGATCGAGACCGCGGAACTGGTCAAGTACGCGAGCAACAGTTTCCTGGCCGTGAAGATCAGCTTCATCAACGAGATCGCTGCCATCGCCGAACGCGTCGGCGCGGACATCGCGCAGATCGCCAAGGCGATGGGGCTGGACCGGCGGATCGGACCCAAGTTCCTGCACGCCGGCCTCGGCTTCGGCGGTTCGTGTCTGCCCAAGGACACCAACGCACTCGCCTACATCGCCGCGCAAGTCGGTAGCCGGGCCTCGCTGGTCGAGGCGGCCATCGCCGTGAACGCCGAGCTGCCTGAGCGCACGCTAGCCAAGGTGCGCGAGTTGATCGGCGACTTGACCGGCAAGACCGTCGCTCTGCTCGGTCTGGCGTTCAAACCCAACACCGACGATATCCGTTCGGCGGCCAGCCTCGAAATTGCCCGGCTGCTGCTCGAAGCCGACGTTGCGGTCCGGGCCCACGACCCCGTTGCCGCGGACAACTTCGCCAAGGTGTTCCCGGACATCGCGTACTGCGATTCGCCCTACGCGGCGTGTGAAGGCGCCGACCTCTGCCTGCTGATCACCGAGTGGAACCAGTACCGGCAACTCGACTTCACCGAGCTCGCCCGGGTCATGACTGGAAAGGCTTTCCTGGACTGCCGGAATGTGTATAGTCACGATCACGTCGAGCAGTACGGATTCCGTTACGATTGTTTTGGGCGTCCCCGTCCGCAGAGCCGGGAGCAGAGCGATGATTGATGGCGTTTGTGTCAAGCAGCTGAAGGTGATACCCGACGAACGCGGCTACCTGATGGAGATGTTGCGGGCCGACGACCCGTTCTACCAGCGCTTCGGTCAGGTCTATCTGACCGTCGTCTACCCAGGCGTGGTCAAGGGCTGGCATTATCACAAGCTACAGACCGACCACTTCGTCTGCGTCAACGGTACCGCCAAGGTCGTGCTCTACGATCGCCGCGAAGGGTCGGCCACCAACGGTGAGGTCAACGAGTTCTTCATGGGCGAACGCAACAATATCCTCGTCACGATCCCGGTCGGCGTCTTGCACGGCATGAAGGGTGTCGGCACCGAGCCGGCGATGATCATCAACGTGCCGACCCACACATATCAGTACGACGACCCCGATGAATATCGCGTCGACCCGCACGATAACGACGTACCCTACGACTGGGCCGCCCGCGACTTCTAGGGCAGGACACCGGTTTTTTGCGAAAGGACACGATGGCCACCGAACCCCAACGACAGATCAAACGGTACGATCTGGTCACACCGATGTTGCCTTGCAAGGATGTAATCCTCGCGGAGTTCGAACGGCTCCTGCTTTCGGGCAAATACATCAATGGCGAGTACGTCTCCGCGCTGGAGCGCGAGCTGGCCGAAGCGTGTGGCGTGGCCGAAGCGGTAGGTGTCGCTTCGGGCTCGGAGGCGCTATTTTTGGCGCTGGCCATGGCGGGCGTGCGCCCCGGTGATGAAGTCATCACGACCCCGTACACCTTCGCGGCCACGGTCGAGGCGATCGTCCTGCTCGACGCGGTTCCGGTATTCGTCGACATCCAACCGACCGACTTGAATATCGACCCGGGGTTGATCGCCGACGCGATCACCGACCGGACACGTGCGATCTGCCCGGTACACATCTTCGGCGCCCCGTGCGACATGATCCCCATCGCAGAAATCGGCGAGCAGTACGGCGTAGAGGTCATCGCGGATATGGCGCAGGCTTTCGGCACCTTGTACAACGGCAAACCGTGTGGTTCGTTTGCGCGTATGAGTAGCCTCAGCTTCTACCCGACCAAGAATCTGCCCGGCATCGGCGATGGCGGTATGATATTCTGCCGCAAGAAAGAGGACGCCGACCGTATCCGCAGACTACGCGGCCACGAAGCGATACGGTTGAACGGCCACCTTTACGCCGGCTGGAACAGTCGTCTGGACGAGGTACAAGCCCTGGCGATCATCGCTCGGCACGCCTGTTTCAAGGACGAACAGATCGACCGCGACCAGGTTGCCGCAATTTATGACCGTCACATTCCTGCGACGAACCGGCTGCGAACCCCCAATGGCGGTCGGGGTATACGCGTGACCTACCATCAGTACTGGGTACGCGCCAGCCGACGGGACGAACTGCGTCAGCGCCTTTCCGCAGCCGGGGTCGACACCGGAGTTTATTACGACCCGCCACTGCACAAACACGAACTGGCGGAATACTGCCGCGTACAAGGCGATTTACGCGAATCTGAACGCGCCGGAGCCGAGGTACTGACCTTGCCGATCCACGCAGCTCTACCGTTTGCCGACGCCGAAATCATCGGGAGTATCGTCAAGGAATTCCTCCAAGCGGAAAGCTAATCCGGAGACGAAACGACGTGAAGAACAAGCCGATCAGTTTCGGTTGTCTCGGTAACCAGCTTGCCAAGCACCAGACCCAAGCGATCATTTCGCGCTTGCAGGAGCGGCACCCCCGTCTAACCTGTCAGCTGACCATCGTCCCGTCGCCGATCGCCGATCTCGCCAAGCGCGACGAGCCATTTCTCGCCGCCGCCGCCGCCGAGGTCCAGTTCCTCGAAGAACAACTGACGGCTGGCGAATTCCGGCTGGTGGTTGTGCGCGCCGCGGATCTGGTGCTACCTCTGGCCAACGGTGTGGTCTACGCGGCGGTGCCCGCGCGGGAAAACCCGTTCGACGCTTACCTCAACCGCCAGGGCCTGATCACAGAAGAGATGACCGAGGGCAGCACGATCGGTGTACTGAACATGGGCTCGCTGGTCCAGATGCGCGCCCTGTTCCCGGAGCTCGATTTCCGCATCATCACCGGCGGTCTCGACCACGCACTGGAACAACTGTTGCGACGCAGCGAGATCGACGGGTTGGTCCTACCAGCCTCGGCGGCGGAACACTTGGGGATCCAGGGCATTGTTTCGGAAATCTTTTATCCGGAACTACTGCTGCCCAGCAGCGGGCAAGGCATTCTGGTCATGCTCGCCCGCGAGGATGACCGCGAAATACGGGAACTGCTAGCAGAGTTGCACTCGCCGGCGACCTTCGACGAGATGACCGCGGAGCACGCTTTCGTACAACGGTTGGCTTCGGACCAGGATCTGCCGATCAGTGTCCTGGCGCGGCTCGACCGCGACCAGATCACCGTCACCGGCGGCATCGGCTCACCCCACGGCGCCTCGTTCAACCGCGTGACCGTTCAAGGGCCACGCACCGAAGCCGCACGACTGGGCGCGGATGTCGTCGAAAAACTGCTGCTCGACGACCGCACCGTAATCGATCTGCTCGAGGCCGATTTCCCCGAAGGGCTGCCCGGCCACGATCACGACGAACCGCCGGAAGACGACCTGGATGACGACATCCGGGCCGAGCTGGCGGAACTCGACATCATTCCGCCACCGGCCGAGGACAACTGACCTGCGGCGCGTGATCTAGGTTAGCGAGAGAGTTCGCGGGCGATCTCGGCGGTGGCGAAAGGGTCGCGGAGTTGGGCCGTACCCACCTGGACCGCGACAGCTCCCAGGGCGAAAAACTTCAAGGCGTCTTCGGACGTCGCGATCCCACCGATGCCGACGACCGCGGCGCCAACCTCGCAAACAATCTCATCGACCTTGGCCAGAGCGATGGGCAAGATGGCCGGCCCGGAGTAGCCGCCGAATCGTCGCGGTAAAAGTGGTTGGCCACTGGCCAGATCGACCTCCAGTCCAATGACTGTGTTGATGGCCGCGATGGCGTCGGCCCCGGCGGCGACCGCCGCGTGCGCCAGCGGTGCGATCTCACCGACGTTGGGTGTCAATTTCGCGAGCAGACAACGATCCGGCAGGTGCGGACGGGCGGCCGCCACACAGGCGGCCACCGTCTCGGCACTCCGTCCGAAATCGTGCCCGCCCTCGGCCACGTTGGGACAACTCAGATTCAGCTCGACGCCGTGCCAATGGTCATAGCGGCCCGCGACAGCGTGCAGACGGCGGGTCATCTCACCGAATTCGTCGGGCCGAGTCGCCGCGAGGCTGACAATGGTCGGTACGCCAAGTCGCTCCAACTCCGGCAGGACCTCCGACACAAAATGATCGATCCCCACGTTTTGCAGACCGATACTGTTGAGCGCCCCGCAAGGCAGTTCCGCCAGACGCGGCATCGGGTTACCCGCCCGCGGCTGCGGTGTAACGGTCTTGGTAACCACGGCTCCGATACCGTCGTAGGGAGAAGCGAACTCAGGCGAGGAGATATCGTGCCCGCTCAAGCCGTAACCGAAACAGCCCGACGCGGTCCAGATCCGGCCGGGGATCTCCCGCGGACCGAGGGTGAACCGCTGGCACGGGTCGGTTTGCCACCAGTCAGGCAGTTGCACGTCGGTCCTCCTTGGTCGGACCATTCGGGCCGGCGGTGGCGCTCCTGCGCACAGCAACCGGCACCAGTTAGCGAACGACGGCCAGCTGCCGGTCCGTCCGGTTTCGAATCACTCCGTCCGCGCGAACGCGTCCCAGTCGATGCGTTCGGCGGCGAAAACGGGGCCTTCTTCGCAACAAGTCGCGTAGGGCAGCACCGCGTCCGTAGCGTCGCCGGTCGCCAGTAACGGCACCACACACCCGTTACAAACACCGTAGCCGCAGCCCATGCGTTCCTCCACCGAGACCAAGCACGGCCAGTTGCCCTCTGCGGCCCAGCGCGCCGCCGCCCGCAACAGCGGGGCCGGTCCGCACGCCAGCACCAGCCGCGGTCCATCGCTGGTTGTCAACTCGTGACGACCGTAATCGACGACGAGCCCCTCCCAGGCCTCCGCACCCGGCGGTAGATTCGTCAACCGATCGACGCTCACCCGCCAACCCTCCTCGAGCAGACTCCACGGTACGTCCGCACCGTCGCGGCCGCCGAAGTAGGCCCGATCTTCACCACGCCGGTAGCGGCGCCACCACGCGTAAAGCGGCGGCAGCCCCACGCCGCCAGCCAGGATCACCACCGGGCTGTCGTCCGGAGGTGGCGGAAACGATCCGCCCAGCGGGCCAAAAAAGGTGACCACACAGCCTGGCTCCTGTCGGGCGAGCAGGGCGGTACCCCGGCCCACGACGCGGTAGAGGAACGACACCACTGTCTCTTCGCAAGCGAGGATCGAGAACGGGCGCGAGAAGACCAGTGAGTCCGGGCCGGTCAGATTGAGCATGGCGAACTGGCCGGGAGCGAACGAGACCGGCCGGCCGAGGTCCAGATCGAGCCGGATCAATCCGGACGAGATCGCCGTATTGGCCAGCACGTGCCCCGTCAACCGGAGGCGATTTCCACTCTGCCCGCCGTTCATTGCTCGCCCCCTGGTCCCAAGCTGTCCGGTGGCGCCGACTCCGGCGTGTCCGGCGATGTCGCGGGTGTCTCGGCCTGCGTCGAATCGGGCAGCGCTTCCGCCTGAACCGCTGGCTCGGTGGTCTGCACGGTATCGTACGCCGTACCGGCGAAAGCCGCCTGTGCTGTATCCACCAAGCCGGCAGCCGTATCGGTTGTATCGGACACCGCCCCGGAGAGCAGGCCCACCCCCATCGTGTCGGCCGGCGCAGCTTCGGTCTGAGCAGGCGCCAGTACCGACTCGGTCTGCTCTTCGACTTCGAATAAGTCCAGTGCCGGCTCAAACGGCACCGCTCCCGGCGGCGGCGCCAGGATCAGATTCGGCTTGCGTTGGTAATAGAACATGCGGCGGCGTAGACCGGAGCTGGTCTGCAAGCGAGCCGGCAGCCCCGCGCCGGTCCCGGCGACGGCCACCTGACCGATCCCGACGCCACTCGCCGCCCGAGCGAGATCATCCTGCTCGAGCAGGTGTGTCAGCAGATCGGCCTGATTACCAACCGACATCACATACGCCTGTGGCGAGTCGGGATAACGCTCCTGCAGCTCTGCAACGAGCAGGTCGGCCGAGTCGGGATTGTCCAGGTACTCCTGGTAGACCAGCGCCGCACCATAGAGTGCCCGTGCACCGACCAGGCTGTCGGCGGCGGCGTCGGCATCGCCGGCCACCTCCAGGTAGAGGTCGGCCGCCCGCCACGGCCGCGAAAACCCGAACAACATCGCGTTGGCCTGCAGCATCTTCAGTGATGCCACCTTCTCCGGGCTGGCGGTGGCGAGGGACTGTTCGGCCGCAAGGTAATCCTTCAACATGTTATACTGCGCCCGGGTACGGTCGGGATTCTCCAGAACCGCGACGCCGCGCATCGCCAAATCATAGGCGCCACGTGCTTGCTCCCACTCGCCCCGTCGCATGTAGATGTCGCCGAGAACCTCGTTGACCCGTGGCTTGAGATCTTTGGTGTACCATTCGTCGGGCAAGTTCTCCAGCAACGCCGCCGCCTGGTCGTCACGTCCCTGAGCGATCAACGCTTCCGACTCGACCAGAGTGACCTCGCCGTCGGCGCGGAAGGTCTCCGCCTCGCTGCGCAACTGGCCGGTTACCTGATTGACGCGGTCGAACTCTCCCAACCGGACAAGCACACGGGCCAACAACAGCCGCGCCCTGAACGCCAGCTCGGGGCTGTCGGCATCGCGTTCGAGATCGGTCAGAATCGGCTCGGCATTGGTGTAATCCTCCAGCTCCCAGTACGTTTTGGCGAGCTTCATGGCGATTTCATCGCGTCCCTCAGCGTCGGGATGCTCCGCGAGGTAGGTCTCGAAGCTCGTGCGCGCTATCTCCCACTCCTCCAGCGCAAAACTGTTCTCACCGCTGACCTTCAACGCCTCGGCCTGAAATCGGCTGTCGGGATAACTCTTGGCCAGACGGTCGAGATACTCCTGACTCGTGGTGACATTGCCCACCAGCAGGTAGTTCAACGCCTGGATGTAGATTGCTTCCTCGAGATACGGCGTCGCCGGGAAGTTGGTAAACAGCAGGTCGATCTTGCGGATCGACATGCGGTATGAATTAAGACGGTGGTATGACTTGGCTTGCAGGAACAGAGAATCGTCGGTCAAGCTGTGCCCGGGATACTCGTCGAGCACCTTCTGAGCCTTCTGGATAGCGAGTTCGTATTCCTTCTTTTGCGCGCCGGTCACCTCGATGACGTCGTCACCGTTCTTGATGCGCTCTTCCCGAATCAGCTCGGCGTTATCGAATGCCCGCTTGGCGTTGTAATAGGTGTTGTACTTGGCACAACCGCCCGCCACCAAGAACAGAACCGTCGCTACGGACAGCTGTGCCAACGCCCATCGCCGACGTCGAGCACGGCGCCGGCGCACGGATATTGCGCAAGCTGTCTGCTGGCAGGATCGCTTGGTAAACGGCAAGGATCGGCCCTCCCAGCTCCGATTCTTCGCGCCGGCTCACGCATCGCAACGCTGGACGTGCGAGGCGAGCCGCCCGAACTGCAGTACGACTTCCCGAGTTATGGGCTACCGGTCTCGTCCCGATGGGTCAAACGACCCCGCAAGAACGTGGCAACGACCTTCCCGGTGAGGCTCTCCCCGCAGTAGGAGGAGTTCCGGCTCCGGGAGTGGAACCTGTCCGGATCGACCACCCACTCGTGATCGGGATCGAACAGAACGAAGTCGGCGTCGGACCCCTCCTCGAGGCGGCCACCGGGCAGGTTCATGATCGCGGCCGGTTTCTCGGTCATACACCGGACCAGGTGTTCGAGATCCATCCTTCCGTCACGGACCAGGTGAGTGATCCCCACGGCGAGGGCGGTTTCGAGGCCGGTGACCCCAAACGGCGCCTGGTCGAACTGGTACTCCTTCTCGGTGGCGGTGTGGGGTGCGTGGTCGGTAGCGATGCAATCGATGGTACCGTCGACCAGCCCCTCGACCACTGCCGCCACGTCGTCGGGCTCTCGCAGCGGCGGGCTCATCTTGAACAGAGGTGAATAGTCGCGGCAGCACGCGTGGTCCTGACTGAAGTGATGCGGGGTGGCTTCGGCGGTTACGTGTACTCCCTCCTCCTTGGCTCTACGGATGATCTGTACCGCACCGCGGGTCGAGACGTGGGCCACGTGCAGATGCCCGCCGGTGGCACGGGCCAGTTCGACGTCGCGGAAAACCGCAGCGTCTTCACTCGCTCGTGGTATACCCGGCAGACCAAGCCGGCTCGACCAGTAGCCGCCGTGCATCACTCCCGGGCCGGTCAGCGAGAGATCCTCGGCGTGAGAGATGATCGGGACGTTGTGCATACGTGTCATCTTGAGCGCGTTGCTCATCAGCGCGCCGCTGGTGACCGGACTACCGTCGTCGGTGAAACCGACCGCGCCGACTTCGATCATCGATCCGAACTCGGTCAACGCCTCCCCCGCCCGCCCGGGGCTGATGGCTCCGGTCGGGTACACCCGGCAGAGATTTGCTTCCTTGCCGCGGTCGATGATGTAGCGCACGAGGCCCGGATTGTCGACGGCCGGCACGGTATTCGGCATGGTCACCACACCGGTGAATCCGCCCGCCGCTGCCGCGCGGCTGCCCGTCGCTACGGTCTCCTTCTCTTCTTGACCCGGCTCCCGAAAGTGAACGTGTAGATCGATGAAACCGGGAGCACAGACCAGGCCCTGCCCATCGAGCCGTGGTAGACCTTCGACAGTCGGTGCGCCGCTGCCGAGTGCCTCGATCACACCGCGGCGCACGTGTAGAAACCCCTTGCGTCGCGACAGCTTGGCACCGCGGCAAAGCTTCACGTTGGTCACGATGTACTCAGCGCTGATACGATCCCAGCTCCACGCAGCCATGCTGACTCCTTACTTCTCTTGCGCGAGGCAGCGGTATCAAGCGCCGCCCCGGTTGCTCATTCCGCGTCGCCACCGGCCAGGGCGCCCGGATCGCCACCGGACAGCAGGTAGATCAGAGCCATCCGGACAGCCACGCCGTTGGCCACCTGATCGAGGATGACCTGGCGCGGCCCGTCGGCCACCTCCGAAGCGATCTCGACGTCTCGGTTCATGGGGCCTGGATGCATGACGAACGCCTCGGGTTTGAGGCCGCGCACCACATCTTCGGTGATGCCGAACAACTTGTGATACTCGCGATTGCTGGGAAACGACTTGCTCTCGTGCCGCTCGAGCTGGATGCGCAAGACGTTCAGCACATCGGCCTGGGCGACGGCGCGGCGCAGATCGTACTCGACGGTGACACCCAGGCGATCGATGCCGCCCGGAACCATGGTCGGCGGGCCGCAGAGGGTGACCTCGGCGCCCAGCTTGGTCAACCCCCAGATATTCGATCGCGCAACGCGGCTATGCGCAATATCGCCGATGATCGTCACCTTCTTGCCGCGGAGATCGCCCAGCCGTTGGCGCATGGTCATGATATCGAGCAGGCCCTGGGTGGGGTGCTCGTGGGCACCGTCACCGGCGTTGATCACCGAGCACTTCAGCACCCGCGCCAGATAGTGAGCGGCCCCAGCCGAGGCGTGGCGCACGACCAGCATATCGATCCGCATCGCCTGGAGATTTTCGGCCGTATCGCGCAGGGTTTCTCCCTTGCGCAGGCTGCTGGACGCGGCTTGAAAATTGATGATATCCGCCGAGAGCCGCTTTTCCGCCAGCTCGAAACTGATTCGGGTACGCGTGCTCGGCTCGTGAAAGAGATTGACCACCGTCCGGCCGCGCATGATCGGTACACCGCGCACCGGCCGGTCGAACACGGCGCGGAATCTTTCGGACATATCGAGAATCGACAAGATCTCTTCGGCTTCCAGATCCTCGAGACCCAGGACATCTTTACGATTGAGGATCATCGCCGTTTACCTCCCCGATCACGACCTCTTCCTTGTTATCCAGATCGGTCACCCTGACCTCGATGATCTCCCGCTGCGACGTCGGAACGTTCTTGCCGACGTAATCGGGACGGATCGGCAACTCGCGGTGGCCACGATCGATCAGCACCACCAGACGAATCGCCCGCGGCCGACCCCAATCCATGATTTCTTCCATGGCTGCGCGAACGGTGCGGCCAGTGAACAGCACGTCGTCGACCAGAATCACCGTCTTGTCGTTCACATCGAACGGGATCTCGGTCTTCGCGACCTTGGGATTCGGGCCGAGAGTGGACAGATCGTCGCGGTAGAACGTGATGTCGACACTGCCCAGCGGCAGCTCGATCTCTTCGACCTGCTTGATCGCAGCGCGCATCATCTTGGCCAGAGGCACTCCTCGTCGCTGGATGCCGATCAGTACGAGATCGTCGGTGCCCTTGTGGGCCTCGACGACCTCGTGGGCCATGCGCTTGATGGCCCGCGCCATCTCCTTACCGTTCATGATCACGGCTTTTGCCTGGAAACTCATATCGCTCCTTCGACGGATTGTCCCCGTCGGACCGCGGGCCGGGCTAGGACGGCAAAAAAAACGGCCAGCGTATTCCCCACGCTGTGCCGTCTCCATCAACCTCCCCTTTGGGCCTCACCGGACCGCATTAAAAGGAATGCTGCCTACTGCCGACCAACCTAACATCGGCGCGCAAAAACTTCAAGGATCCCGCGTACCAAAATCCGCCCCACGCCCTAGCGCCGGTCGGGCACCAATCCGTCCGGGGTCAGCCGTAACACCCGGCAACCACAACTGCGGAGCAGAGCGACGTCGTGAGATGCGATCACCACGGCGCTCGTAGCCGGGGTAGCAGCGATCAACTGGCGCACGGCACGACGGCCAGCGCGGTCCAGCGCCACCGTGGGCTCGTCCAGAAGCAGGAGCGGCCGACCGGAGAGCAATACCAAGGCCAGCGCCAGCCGGCGCCGCTGGCCGCTGCTCAACTCATGGGGATTGCGGTCGTCGAGATCGGCGGCCAATCCTGCCGCTGCCAGTACGCCCGCGGTGCCGTGGACAGCCAACGCGGGGTCGAGCATTACCTCGGCCGCCACGCTCGAACGGGTGAACGCGTACTCGGGAAACTGGGGAGCCAGAAGCGCCAGGCCGTGATCCAGGTCGGGTCGGCCGGCGCGGTAGACCATCTGGTTACCGAGGAAGATGCGCCCCTGTTCGGGCGGACGTAATCCGGCCGCCATCGCCAACAAGGTGCTCTTGCCACATCCGTTCGGACCGGTGATACCGACGCGGTCGCCGGCAGCGAGGGTCAGTTCGACCGCGGCGAAGCCACCACCGGTGCCGGCGAATCGGCACGCTAGCGAATCCCAGCGGGCGACCGATTCGGTAACCGGCTGTGCCGGACGCTCGGCCGGTGCGGCTGTACGCCGCTCGGCCGGTTCGGTCTCATCCACCGCTGTTGGCTCGGCGCCAGGCGACCGACCGAGCAACGCGACGGCCAACGGATCGGCCGCAACTTGATCGGCCGGCCCGCTCCGCAGTAACCGACCGCCACCGAGGATCACCGCCCGGTCTGCCGACGCCAGTTCGGCACGATCTTGGGTCGCGGTGACCACCGTACCACCGGTCTGCCGGCGCCAGCGTTCCAGATGCGCCAAGAGCCAGGCGGCCTGCTCGGCATCCTGCAGCGCTGTGGGCTCGTCGCAGAGCAGAACGTCGGGATCGGCAGCCAGAGCGATGGCAACCTGCAGACGCTGTTTCTGGCCCGCTGAGAGCAAACGCGGGTCGAGGTCCGCCAGCTCGGTTAGTCCGAATTCTCCCAGCGTCGCCGACACCTGGCAGTCTGGACGCCCCAGCGCGAGCTCGTCGGCCACCGTGGTGCAAACCAGTTGTTCGTCCGGATCCTGAGTCACGAAGAATGAACTGGCCGCGCCGAGGGCGTCGGTGGTGGCGAGGTAACGCAACAGAGAGGTTTTGCCCGAGCCGTTGGCGCCGAGCAGAGCGAGCCATTCACCGCGCCGTAAGGTCAAATCGATTCCGCGCAGGATCGGCTGCTGGCCGCCGGGCGTTTCCCGAATCAGATCCCAATCGTGTAAGGTGACCAAGCTGCCACGGTCACCGGCCTCGGCTGTACGCTCCGGTCCCGTTCGACGATTAGGAGGCTGGCTAGCCACCTTGCAGTTGCCGCAGGTTACGTCGGGCGGCCGTCGCCCAACTCGAGCTATCGTCGATGGCGAGGTATCGTTGCCACGCCCGGATCGCTTCCTCACGCCGGCCCGCCTCCTGGTAACTACGGGCCAGGCCGAACGAGCCGCGACGGTGCTCTGGCTGACGGGCGAGCAACTCCTCGAAGATCGCTGCCGCTCCCTCGAAATCCGCCTGCAGAAACAGAGCGTGACCGTAGGCGTAGCGAAAATCGGGATCCGCGTCGCGCTCGGCAACCAACGCCGCGAGCAACTCCTGCGCTGCGGCGTAGCGACCCCGCTTGAGCAGCACCACCGCCAGATTGAAACGGGCATTGACCAGCTCCGGCGCGATTTCCACAGCCCGGCGGAACTGCGCTTCGGCACCTTCGAGGTCGTCCTGCGCGAGTAGTTCCACGCCGCGGTTATATGGCTTCAAAGCGGCCACGCGCCGTTGCGCAGCGGGCCATTCTTGTTCGCTGAACACGAGTTGCAACACCGAACCAGCCGCCAGTCGGTCGGGATCGGTCAAACCGTTCTCAAACGCGATCTCCGAGGCGCGATCAGGGTCGCCGTAGTAGTTGTCCGCGACCATCGCCAACGTTTCATTGATCGCGACACGGTGTTCGACGGTCCGCGACGCCGGCTCAGTCAGCTGACCGGTCGACGTTTCGGTCGTCACCTGCTTGCTGCACGCCGCCAGTACCAGCAGCAATCCACAGACCCAAATTTCCGGTCTACGCGCAGCAGCGGCGATCTCGCTCACCGGTCTCTCGATTCCATGCATCACGGGTCGTTCCACTTTCGGATCCGTCGGCAAAGGCCTACTTCGTGGCCGAGGATGGCTGGGACCGATCCAGCGGTCAAGTGCCCAGACTGCTGATCTGGGCCCAATCTTCGGTCCAGAAACCGATTGTTGGCCCTAAAATTATCACGATTTCTCTATATTTCCCTTGTATATTGGCCGTCAGTTGCGGTAAAATAGGATGGTCGGGAACATGTGTGAACATAGCGCCCGATCCTTGTCGGTTGACAACTGTGATGAGCGCCTATCTCAGGACAGCGCATATCACCTCCGGGAAAGCCCTGCCCAAGCGGCGGGGCTTTTCTTGTTCGCCGGTGCGATCGGGCCCGGCTGAAGCTACGCGCTGACGTGTGCAGCGGACCGTCGGGCGTGGCAGCAGTGCCAACGAGCGGACCGAAAAAGCGGAGCGGGGCCACCCCATGGTCGCCCCGCCACGACAGCGGATTGGTGCGATTGCCCTGATCACCCGATCGCCATGATCACCTGGATCTAGAACCCGCTGCCAAACAAGCTCTAGGCGAACTTATCGATCAGCTCCTTGAAATTATTGTAGCGACCGACGCGCTCGGTGATCTCCGCGACCCGTTGGTGAATCGTCGGCCGCTCATCCTGGTAAACGACTCCCGTCCAGTACGAGTCGGTATCGAGGGATTTTTCCATGGCGGCCAGCCGGTTCGACCGGTCCCAGTCCTCCGGCGACGGCTTGACGATCTCGTTCATGGTCTTGAACGTGATCTGCTTGTTGAACGTCACGCAAGGCGAGAAGATCAGCACCACGCTGAACCCCTTGTGCTGGATCGCCTGGCTGAACAGCGCCTTGAGGTCCTTCGGTTTACCGGAGAATCCCCGAGCGATGAACGAGGCACCGTAGGCCAAAAGCATCGCCAGCGGGTTGAGCGGCTCTTCGACGTACGCGTACGGCGCGGTCTTGCTCGTCATGGTCAACGGCGAAGTCGGTGACGACTGGCCCTTGGTCAACCCATAGATCGAGTTGTCGAGCAAGATATAGGTTATGTCGACATTCTTACGCGCGACATGCGGTAAGTGGCCGCCACCGATCCCGAGGCCGTCACCGTCGCCGCCGACGGCAAAGATATTCAGTTCCGGATTGGCGATCTTCATGCCCGCGGCAGTCGGGACCGCGCGACCATGGACACCGTGGAAACCGTACGTATCACAGAAGTACGGGAAGCGGCCGGAACAGCCGATGCCCGAGACGATCACCGTGTCCTTCGGATCGAGTTGGTTCTCGACCAGGGCCTGATAGAACGGGTTGATGGCACCGTAGTCGCCGCACCCCGCACACCAGATCGGCTTCAGGTCGGACTTGTAGTCTTTGACCTTAAAGGCGGTCTCGCTCATAACTCCTCCTTAATCGCCCGATACAGCTCTTCCGCCGAGAACGGCATGCCGCGGCACTTGTGCACCTCGATCGGTTTGATGCCGAACTTCCCCTTGAGGAAGTGGGCGTACTGGCCGGTGTAATTCTCCTCGGGCACAATCAACTTGCGCAGCGGACCGAGGAACCGGCGGATCCTCCACTCGTGCAGAGGAGAGAGGATGCGCGGATGCAGGTGGGCAACCTTTACGCCGTCTTGCTCGTCGAGCATCTCGATCGCCTCGCGGATCGCTCCGTAGGTGCTGCCCCAGCCGATCACGCCGATCTCGGCGCCCTCCGGTTCGACTTCCTCGCTGGGCTCCTGGACGATGTGTTTGCCGAGGGTCTTCAGCTTTCGGAAACGCTTGGCGGTCATCATCTCGTGATTATCGGGTGTATAGTTCGGCGCGCCGGTCTCGCTGTGCTCCAAGCCGGTGCCCATGTAGGGCAGGTCGTGCTGGCCAGGGATCGGCATCGGGCTGACGCCGGACTCGGTGTTGGCGTAACGCTGGAAACCCTCGCGTTCGGTGTCCAGCGGCGGGGCCAGGCGTTTGACGGGTTCGAAGACGCCCAGTTCCGGCCGCGGGATGTTCATGCTCGTGTAGGCAAGCGCCTGATCGGTCAGCAGGATCACCGGCATCTGGTACTTCTCGGCGATGTCGAAAGCGCGGATGACCTGCCAGAAGCAGTCGTAGATGTCGAACGGTGCCATGATGCAACGCGGCGACTCGCCGCTGGTGCCGTAAATAGCAAACTTCAAATCGGACTGCTCGGTCTTGGTCGGCAAACCGGTGGACGGTCCGCCGCGCATCACATTGACGATCACCAGCGGGCACTCGGCCATCGACGCGAGATTCAACGTCTCGCTCATCAACGACAGGCCCGGGCCACTGGTGGCGGTCAATACCCGCTTGCCTGCGAAGGAAGCACCGATCCCGGCCGCAAGGGTCGCAATCTCGTCCTCGAACTGGATCGCCTGACCGCCGAACTTGGGTAACTCCTTGCAGAGGAACTCGAAGATCGGAGTGGCCGGAGTGATGGGGTAGCCCGGCACGAACTGAACCCCTGCCGCCAACGCACCGAGGGCCGCCGCTTCATTGCCGGTCACCAGGATCTGATCCCGTTCGGGGTGCCGTTCGAAACTGCGGTGCAGCGGTTTGAAATGCTCATCGGAATGGTGCCACCCGGCTTCGGCCGCTTTCTGGTTCATCGCCACGACCTTATCGCCCTTGGCGTCGAACCACTCCGCGACAGCGTTCTGAGCCAACTCCAAAGGGATATCGAACAAGCGGATCATGGCACCGACGGCCACCATGTTTTTGGCCCGGGTTCCTTCGGTCACCTCTCGCGATATCGCGTCGAGCGGCATTTCGAAAGAGCTTTTGCCCTTGAGTCTCTCATCGGGCGTGCACAGCTCCGGATCGTAGCAGAGCGCGCCATCGTCCTTGATGATGTCGACGTAAGTGTCGTAAGCCTCCTGGTTGAAGGCGCACAATACATCGAGATCTTGTTTCAGGGATCGGGTGGGGCCATGACTGGCCCGCAACTGGAAGACTGCCAACCCCCCGCGGATCTCCGCCGGAAAGGTCCGGAAAGCGTGGATATTCAGACCCCCACGCGCCACGGCCTTGGCCAGGATCTCACCGCAGGAGATGACGCCCTCGCCACCCTCACCGCCGATGCGTACGACCAGATCGGGAGAAGCCACCTGATACCTCCGCTCAGGTAATGAAGACCATAATCGAAAAAGGTCCCCGTATGCTACGGTGGGCACATCGGTAATCGCCCTTTTCCCGCCCTCAGAAGTGGGTTATAGATAATACGCGCGCCGACCGGAAGCAACGGTAAATACAGGCCAGAATAGCCCTAATTTATCAGTCCGGCTGCGGCGCGGTTTCCGAGGTCACAACGTCCCACACGACCCCGCAAACTGTGACTGCGGGAGGGGCTATGTTCGCCCGATCGCACGTCTGTTTCGTCAATTCAATACGCTCGCTCGGCGGCGCGGAGATCTGGTTCGTCGACGCCGCCTGCGGACTCCGCGACCGCGGCCTCCAGGTCAGCATCGTCGCCCAACCCGGCTCGGCCTTACTCACCCAGGCGGCCGCGGCCGAAATTCCCTGCGCCGCCATCCCGATCCGGTTCGACGCCGCTCCCTGGACCCTGGCCCGACTCTGGGCGTACTTCCGCCGCCAACGGGTCACCGCGGTGATCGCCAACTTGACCAAGGATCTGAAAGCCGCCGGGGTAGCCGGACGTCTGGCGGGTGTACCGGTGATCCTCGCCTCGCGCGAAAGCGACTTTCCGATCAAGAGCAAGCTATACTACCGCTGGTACTTCGGCCGCGTCGCGACCGGCGTGCTCGTGAACTCCCTCGCGACCCGCGCGACCGTTCTGGACGGCGCTCCGTGGCTCGAGTCGCAACGGATTCACTTGCTCTACAAGGGGATCGACCTGAATCGATTTCGTCCGCGCCGCCACGTGCCCGGCCCGCCGCGGGTCGGCTTCGTCGGTCAGCTCATCGAACGCAAAGGCCTGTTCGAGCTGATGGCTGCCTGGCAGCGTCTCGAAGCCGACGGCCCGCCGGCAGGAGCGAGCTTGGAGATCGCGGGCGACGGGCCGCTGCAACCGTGCCTGGTGGACTGGCGCACGCGGTTACGGCATCCCGATCGGGTTCACCTGCACGGTTTCGTCCACCGGGTGGAGGAGTTTCTCGGCGATCTCGCTTGCCTGGTCCTGCCTTCGCGGTCGGAGGGC
>JAUVBS010000027.1 GCA_030591105.1 bacterium
CCGATGCCCGCACCCATGGCCCAGACGAAAAGCCACGCCTTGCCGATACTCCGCAAGTAGAACGCGACGACGATGGCGCAGACCATCATGGCGACCACGCAGAGCTTCGCGACCAGGACCGTCTCACGCTCGGTGGCCGCTGGTCGCAGGAAACGTAGATAGAGGTCGTTGACCAGGTAGCTCGCGCCCCAATTCAGATGGGTATCGACCGTCGACATGAACGCAGCGAAAAATGAGACCAAAATCACGCCGAGCATACCCGGCCCCAGTACCTCACGCATCACCATGGCGTAAGCGGCTTCTTCCCCGTACCCGTCGGGCATCCGGGGAAAGAGAACCAGCGAAGCCAGTCCCACCGCGATCCAAGGCCAGTAGCGCACCACGTTGTGGGCCACCACGTACCAGAGGGTCGCGCCCTGGGCGTGCCGTTCGTTACGAGCCGCGCACATACGCTGGATCAGGTAGCCGCCACCGTCGGCGTTGTGACTGGCCCACCACATCAAGGTGACGAAGACCAGGAACTTGAATAGATCGCTATCGAGCCCCAACTCGCCACCGGGCACCATCGCCAGGGTGTTGTCGGTGAACAGAGGACTCTCGATCAGACGTTGCTTCATCTCGGCCATGCCGCCGGCAGCACGCACCGCCGCGATGGCGACAACCGTCGACCCGAACATCGCCAGCAAGAACTGGAAGACATCGGTGAGCACCACGCCCCAGAAGCCCGCCAGTAGCGCGTACGAAAGCGCGGCGACCGCGGCAACGACGATGACCAGATCGGCCTTCTCCGGCGGCAGACCGAGAGTCACCTGCGCCACGGTACCGATACCACGCAGCACCCACCCCAGCACGATGAAGTTATACAACAGCGCGAAGTAGCCGGCCTTGAACGCGCGCAGCGCTGCGGCCGGCTTGCCGCTGTAGCGCAACTCGATCAGTTCGTTGTCGGTCAGAACCTCGGCCCGCCGCCAGAAACGACTGAACAAGAAGACCGCGAGCATCTGGCTGATCACGTAGTGCCAGCCAAACCAGTTGTACCAGATGCCGTCGTTGCGGATGAACCCGGTCACCACCAGCGGCGTATCGGACGCGAACGTGGTCGCAACCATGCTGGTACCGAGGATCCACCACGGCAACGAACGACCGGCCAGGAAGTACTGTTGCGCCGACTGTGCGGCTCGCTTGCGAAAGGCTAGACCGACCGCGACGGTCACGATCAAGTAGAGCGCGATGACTAACCAGTCAGCTCGGTGCAGGCTGTTCAAAGCTCCGTCCCTCGGTGGTATTGCGACCGAAAACTGCCGTAGTCGGCTCACAGCGTCCATTGAAGCAGGACACCGGTGCACCGTCCACGGAAAGCTCCTGTACCGAGAGACCCGCCCCGACACGGTTCTGCCGCTGACGATTCACGATCGCTCTACCGCGCTGGCGCGATCAGCGGTCCGAATTTCCGCCATGTCACCGGCTCGTCACGCCGCTGTTGACGACCATGACCGAGACTGGCATGTTTGCCACCGACGTAACTGATCCGACCTTTCGTAAGGAGCCTGTTGTCATGAAGCGAGTGATCATCGCCTGCGCAATCGTGACGCTACTGGTGACCGGTATGGCCGTGGCCGCCGACGAGACCGTCGCCGGAAAGTGCATGACCTGTCACAAGGAGAAGAGTCCTGGCCTGTACAACCAATGGTACGCCTCGGCCCACGCCCGGCACGGCGTGACCTGTTACGACTGCCACCAGGCGGCCAAGGGCGAAATCGACGCCTACGACCACGAAGGGGCGTCGATCGCCACGCTGGTCACACCGCGCGACTGCGGCCGGTGTCACGAGAAGGAGACGCGTGAGGTCGAGAGTTCGCACCACGCCACAGCAGCACTGATTCTCGAATCGAAAGATGCCTACCTGGCCCACGCCGGCGGCGGTTACCCGGCAGTGGTCATGGGCTGCGAGAGTTGCCACGGCGGCAAGGTCGAGATCGACCCCAATTCACCGAACAAGCTGTCGCTCACGAGCTGGCCCAATTCGGGCATCGGGCGCTTGAATCCCGACGGTAGCAAGGGCGCCTGCTCGGCCTGCCATACCCGCCATGCCTTCGCCAAGGCCCAGGCGCGCCGACCCGAAGCGTGCAGCAAGTGTCACCTCGGCCCGGACCATCCACAAAAGGAGATCTACGAGGAGAGCAAGCATGGCAACGCTTTTTACACGCATGTCGACCAGATGAACCTCGCTGCGGACCGCTGGATCGTCGGCACCGACTACTTCGAGGCACCGACCTGCGCCACCTGCCATCTCTCCGCCACCGCGAACCAACCGGTCACCCACGACGTGGGCAATCGGCTCAGCTGGAACCTACGCGCGCCGGTGTCGAAACGAATGGCTGACTGGGCCCAGAAGCGCAAACACATGCAGGACGTCTGCGTCAACTGCCACGGACAGCGTTTCGTCGACGGCCACTACTATCAGCTGGACGCGTTCGTGAACTTGTACAACGAGAAGTTCGCCAAGCCGGCCACGCAGATCATCGGCCTGATCAAGGAGAAAGGGCTGCTCGAGCAGCCAGCCGCGTTCGCCAATGATATCGAATGGGAATACTGGGAGCTGTGGCACCACGAGGGCCGCCGCGCCCGCCACGGGGCGGCGATGATGGGGCCCGACTACACCTGGTGGCACGGAATCTACGACATGACCCATAATTTCTACTTCAAGTTCCTACCGGCCGCCCGCGCCTTCGGTGACCCCGGCGTCGACGCACTGATCGACGAGGTCATGCAGGACCCCATGCACACCTGGTTCAACCGGCCGACCGCGGACATCAAGGCAGACATCCGCAGCGGCAAGCTACCCGAGGTCTACCAGCACCTGTTCACGCAGAAGTAAGGGACGGTCATGGTACAGCGCTTCCAGCTGTTTCTACGTGGGCTCGCGACGAACTGGACCGGTACGACGGGTGTCGTTCTCACGACATCGGCCTTCCTGCTGTTTGTATTCATGGAGTTGCTGCGGATCAGCGGCATCATCACCAACAGTTACGTCGGCCTTTTGACGTATATGATTCTCCCACTGCTATTCTTGGTCGGCCTGGTATTGATTCCCATCGGCTGGCGGAAGTTCCGGCGGGTCAGTGGTAAATCCCTAGACGAAATGCTGCACGACCGCTTCCCCGACAACATGGTCCGCAGCCGGGGACTTGGTTCGAATCTCATCGGCCTGATCGCGGTGTTGACCGTCGTCAACGTGATGTTTTTCGGGCTGGGCGGGGCCCGCATGCTGCACTTCATGGACGGCCCGGAATTCTGCGGCACGGCCTGTCACAAGGTGATGAATCCCGAATGGGTCGCCTACCAGAACTCGCCGCACGCCCACGTGCGTTGCATAGACTGCCACGTCGGCGAAGGCGCCGGGGCGTTGATCGATGCGAAGCTCAACGGTCTGTGGCAGATCGTCTCGGCGACGTTCGATCTCTACGAGCGTCCGATCCCGACCCCGGTCCACAATCTCCGTCCGGCGCGCGAAACCTGCGAAAAGTGCCACTGGCCCGACAAATTTTATGGCGAGCGGATCAAGAGAATGACCCGCTTCGATTTCGACGAGACCTCGGCCCCGCGCTACACCACGCTGGCTCTGAAGGTCGGTTCGGGCACGGGGGCCGAAAGCGGAACGATCCACTGGCACATCGCCGCCACCAACGAGGTGCGCTACCAGGCGATCGACGAGAAACGGCTGACCATGGCCTGGGTCGAGGTGCGCAAGGGCGACGAGTTTCACCGCTACGTGAACGTGAAGCTAGCCGCCAACGCGCTGGCGGACACCACGCGGTCCGAATCCTGGCCAGCGCCGCGTTCGGTCGACTGTGTCGACTGCCACAACCGCGCGACCCACATCTACCAGGAGTCGGAACCGGCGGTCGATGCGGTGCTGGCGGCTGGACGCATCGATCGCCAGCTACCGTACGCGAAGAAGGTGGCACTCGGCGCGCTGCTGGGCGCGTACGCCGATAAGGACGCCGCACTGATCGGGATCGACAACGAGGTACGCGGCTACTACCAGCGCGAGCAGCCGCAGACGTTCGTTACCCACGGCCGGCAACTGGACGTGATGGTCACCGAGTTACAGGCGATCTACGCGCGGAACATCCACCCGACCATGAACATCGGCTGGAACAGTTACGCCTCCCACATCGGCCACCGGCACCAAGCCGGCTGCTTCCGGTGCCACAACCAAAACCTGGTCGACGAACGCGGCCAGACGATTCCGTACGATTGTACCCTGTGCCACTCGATCCTGGCCTACGACAGCGCCACGCCATTCCAGTTTCTCACCCAACCGGACGAGCAAGATCCCGACCGCAAGATGCACTTGTATCTACAGTCGGAGTTCCTCGAGTCGGTGCCATGACCAAGAGTGTTCTCGTACCGGTCGCCGACGGAAGCGAAGAGATCGAGGTCGTCGCGGTGGTCGATCTGTTGCGCCGCGCCGGCGCCGAGGTCACCGTCGCCGCGGTTTCGGAGCAGCACGAAGTAACCATGTCGCGCGGTGTGAAGCTGGTCGCGGATGCTCTGCTGGCCGACTTGGCCGAGCAGGCTTTCGACCTGATCGTTCTGCCCGGCGGCATGCCCGGCGCCGAACGGTTGCGCGACTCCCGACCACTGACGATCATGCTGCACGACCAAGCCGCCAGCGACCGCTCGTTGGCGGCCATCTGCGCAGCGCCGGCGGTGGTCTTGCAGCATCACGGATTGCTCGCCGGCCGGCGCGCCACCTGCCACCCCCAGTTCAGCCCAGAGCTTGACGCCGACGTTCACAGCAGCGACCGGGTCGTCGTCGACGGCAACCTGGTGACCAGCCGTGGACCCGGTACCGCTCTGGAATTCGCGCTCGCACTGGTAGCACTGCTCTACGACGAACAGACAGCACGCGCCGTGGCGGCACCGCTCCTCTTACCGGAGTGAAACACCAGACCGATCCGGCGACCCGGATCCAGGAGCGACATTGAAAGCCTTGTTGCTCATCGCCCACGGCAGTCGACAGCACGCTGCCAACGAAGAGGTGCAGCGGTTGACCGCACGTCTGCGCGCGCGAGCCAACGACCGGTTCGGCCACGTCAGCTGTGCCTTCTTGCAGTTCGTCGAACCGACGCTGACCGAAGGCATCGAAGCTTGTGTCGGTCTCGGCGCAACTCACGTGACGCTGCTGCCCTATTTTCTGGCGGCGGGCCAATACCTGGCCGTCGAGATTCCGCGGACTGTCGCGGCTCGTCAAAAAGCACACCCCGATGTCACGATCCGGATTGCACCGCACGTCGGCGCTACGCCGGGTCTGGCCGATCTTCTGTTGGAGATGGCTGCCGCGGTGTGACCGGTCAGAGCCGAACCCGGTCTGACACGGCTGCGCGAACCTTCGAGAAACTGTTTCAGCGCCCTGGTTAACCTATAAGTTTTTCAATAACTTCTGGCGCAGCCGCTAGCGCCGGATCGATCTGACTCGGGTCCGGTAGACCGGCCTGAGCCATGTGCGGCCGACCACCGCCCCGGCCGCCGACACTGGCGGCGATCGCCTTGACCAGGTCGCCGGCACACAATCGTCCGCCCTCGACCAGATCCGGCGTCACCGTCGCGATGAGCGTCGCTTTGTCCTCCCACTGCGCGGCCAGCACCACGACTCCGCTGCCGATCTGGTCACGCACGTGGTCGCCCAGTTTCATCAAGGCGTCGCGGTCATCGGCAGTGACGCGCGCGGCGACCAGCGCAATACCGGCCACGCTCTGCGGATTGGCGATGGCTGCTTCGAGTGCATCCCGCGCCGATGCGTGCTGGACACCGGCCAGCTCGTCGCGCAGTGCATCACGCTCGGCGACCAGTTGCGCTACCTGGTCGGCCAACGGACGGCCATCGCGCCGCAGCAAGTCGCCGAGCGCCGCGACGGCACGGCGATCACCGGCGGCCAGGGCGAGGGCCTGCTCGCCGGCGACCGCTTCGATCCGGCGCACCCCCGCCGCCACTCCGGTCTCGCTCACGATACGCACCGGCCCGACATCACCGGTCAGGCGGCAGTGCGTCCCGCCGCACAGCTCGAGGGAGACGAGCGGGCCCGCGTCCGCAGAAGCCACCGGGTCGGCTTGCGCGTCGCCGTGGATCTCGATCATCCGCACGCGGTCGCCATATTTTTCACCGAACAGCGCCATGGCGCCGCGTCGCCTTGCTTCGGCCAGCGGCACCTCGTCGTGCCGGATCACCGCACGGTTGGCCAGGACATGACTGTTGACCAGCTCCTCGACACGCTCCAGGTCGGCCGGCGCCACCGGTCCATCGTGGCTGAAATCGAAGCGTAACCGGTCGGGCGCGACCACGCTGCCGCGCTGCTCGACGTCATCGCCCAGAACCTCCCGCAACGCCGCATGCAGCAGGTGCGTCGCGGTGTGGTGCTGCATGACCGAGAGCCGCCAGACCGGATCGACGACCAGCTCGATACGTTCGGCCTCGCCCAGTTGCACCAGCAAAGCGTCGGTCGCGGCGCGCACCACGCAGACCGATCCTGCCGCCGCGGCGACGGTCGCAACGACCGGCAGTTGCTCGCCGGAAGGCAGTAACGTCACCATACCGGTGTCACCCACTTGACCGCCGGCTTCGGCGTAGAAAGGCGTCTCGGCACAGAGCACGTGGGTCAACGCAGCGCCATCAGCAGTCTCACCACCGGCACGCACAGCGACCGGTTTACTAACTGCCTGTAGCACGTCGTAACCGACGAAACGATTGCGATAACCGGCCAGCGAGCGCGACGGCTCGACCGGCTGCCAGGCGCCGATCCCGGCCATGTACTGCGTCTGGGTACGGCTGCGCTCGCGCTGCGCGTTCATGCAGCGTGTGAAACCGTCTTCGTCCACGGTCAAGCCGTCGTCGCCGGCGATCACCGCCGTCAGATCGACCGGGAAGCCGTAGGTGTCGTGCAGTTTGAAGGCCTCCTCACCACTGACGGTGGTGCGGCCCTCCCGGCGCATCTGCTCCTTGAACCGAGTGTAGATTTCCAGCCCGGCGGCGAGGGTGCGCAGGAAACGCTCCTCCTCCTTGCGGATCACGGCCAGGACGGTTTCGCGCTCGGCCGGTAGCTCCGGATAGGCGTCGCCCATCTGTGCGATGACCAGGTCCGCGACTTGCCAGAGGAACGGTTGATCGAGCCCCAGCAGATGTCCGTGCCGCGCCGCGCGTCGCAAAATCCGGCGCACGACATAGCCGCGCTTCTCACTCGAGGGCCGCGCACCGTCGGCAACGGTGAACGTGACCGCACGGGCATGGTCGGCGATCACCTGCATGCTGACGCGGTCGGCACCGACCGGTTCACGTCCGCTCAACTCGGCCACCTTGGCGATGAGCGGCGTGAATAGATCGGTCTCGTAGTTCGAGGTCACCTTCTGCATGACCGCCACCAGTCGTTCGAAGCCGAGGCCGGTATCGACGCTCTTGAGCGGCAACGGGGACAGCGCCCCATCCTTATCGCGATCGAATTCCATGAAGACGTGATTCCACAGCTCGAGCCAGCGGTCACAATCGCAGACGCCGACCGCGCAGCCAGCCGGGTGATCGCACTGCATCGCAGCACCCTGGTCGAAATGGATCTCGGTGCACGGTCCGCAGGGACCGGTGTCGGCCATGGACCAGAAATTCTCCTCGTCCCCGCGCTCGATATTGCCCAGGCGCACGATGCGTGGGGCCGGCACACCGATCTCATCGCGCCAGATGGCATACGACTCGTCGTCGTCCTTGTAGACCGAGACCCATAATCGATCGGCGGCGAGCGCCATCTCGTCGGTCAAGAATTCCCAGCCCCAGACGATCGAATCGCGTTTGGTGTAGTCGCCGAAAGACCAGTTGCCGAGCATCTCGAAGAAGGTGTGGTGGCGAACGTCCTTGCCGACTTCCTCCAGATCGTTATGCTTGCCGCTGACGCGCATGCACTTCTGCACCGAGGCCGCACGGACGTAATCCCGCGTCTCGAGGCCCATCAGGACACTCTTGAACTGGTTCATACCCGCGTTGGTGAACAGCAGCGTCGGGTCGTCGGTCGGCACCAGCGAACTCGACGGCACGATCGTGTGGCCGCGCGCGGCGAAGAAGGCCAAGAACCGGGATCGGATCTCACTTGCTTTCAATGCTCCACCTGACCTGTGACACGGATTGCCGGTCAGCCCGATCGGTCGCGAGCCGATACACCGAGGTAAAGGGCTCGCGGAAACGAGGATCGGACACGAGTGACGGAAGTCTAGTTACGAGTTCCGGATCGGTCAACCCAGGACGCTGGCTGCTCGGCCGCCGGGCTGAGAGCCTGCGCCGGACCGAGGGGCCACGCCAACACACGGTCACCGCCGGTCCGACGGTGCCTCAAGCGATCACGGACAGCCATGGATGACGTTCTAACCATCAACGAGCACTTGGTGATCCCGCTGACGGAGATCACCTTCAGCACCTCGCGTGCCTCCGGCCCGGGCGGTCAACACGTCAACAAGGCCGAGACGCGCGTCCAGCTGCGGTGGAATCCGTCACACTCCGCGGCACTGACTGAACCCGACCGCGCGCTGGTCTGCGGCAGGCTCGCCGCGCGGCTGACGGCCACCGGCGATATCATCCTCGCCTGCGGCAGCCACCGTAGCCAGCGGCGCAACCGCCAAGCGTGCCTCGACCGGCTCGCGCGCCTGTTGCGCGTGGCGCTCGTGCCGGTGCCCCCTCGCCACAAAACCCGACCGACGTCGGGGTCGCGGGAAAAACGGCTGCAACAGAAAAAACAACGGAGTGACACCAAACAGCGAAGGCGCAAACCGACCGACGACGATTGATCGGCGACGAGGCCCCACATCCCGGGCCGTCCACCTGCCCCACCAGGCAAAACCCCCCGGGGGGTTTCCGAAAGACCAAAGGACATTACTTTCTTGGCGTCGTCCCCCGTCGTCGCGTTGCGAAGCTCGATCTCGATGTCATCGTCGTCGCTCCGACCAGCGGGGTATTTCCCACCCCAGTCTGATCGGGCCCGATGATCGTGGACCGGCGGCAGTGATTTGACAGAACAGAACGCTAGACTGCCTGGACCGTGACGCGACGCTGCCGCGGACCGTCGAACTCGCAGAACCAGAGCTTCTGCCACGTACCGAGCACGAGCCGGCCGCCGCTGACGATCACCAGCTCACTGCTACCGACGAGGCTGGTCTTGATGTGGGCGGCGGAGTTGCCCTCGGCGTGGTGGTAACCGTCGGACAGCGGCACGATCTTACCCAGCTCCATGTCGATATCGCGCACGACGTCCGGGTCGGCACCCTCGTTGATGGTCACCGCGGCGGTGGTGTGCGGTACGAAGACCAGCACCACGCCGTCGGCAACCGCCAGTTCCTTGACGGCGGCCTGGACCTCACCGGTCACGTCGAGGAAATCGGTCCGTGAACGGGTCGCAACGGTGAATTCGATCATGGCCATCTCCGTCCTGGCACATCGCAACGGCCCCGGCGCAAAGGCGCCGCCGCTCCTACCGGTATCAAAAATCGAAGTACATCGTGTACTCGTAGGGGTGCGGTCGTCGGGCGATACTGCTGATCTCCGCGTGCTTGATCTCGAGCCAGCGGTGAATCAACGCCTCGGGGAAAACGGCATCGCGGGTCAGGAACTGATGGTCCTGCTCCAGCGCGTCCAGCGCATCGTCGAGCGACCGGGGCAGGTACGTTACCTGCTGCTCGCCGTCGGGCGATGGGGCGTCTTCCGGCCGGAAGCCGCTGGCTATCGGGTCGATCTCGTTGACGATTCCGTCGAGCCCGGCCATCAGGATCGCGGCCGCACAGAGGTAGGGGTTACAGGTGAAGTCGGGCGGGCGGTATTCGATGCGCCGGTACTGCGGGTCGGTGACGTAGCTGGGGACCCGGATCGCCGCACCGCGGTTCGAACGGCCGAAGGTACGCGCGGTCGGCGCCTCGAAGCCCGGCACCAATCGCTTGTAGCTGTTGGTGCTCGGGTTGGTGAACGCGCAGAGCGCGTCGGTATGCGTCAAGATACCGCCGATATAGTGAAGCGCCGTCTGCGAGAGTTGCGCGTAGCCGTTCTCATCGTGGAAGACGTTTTGTCCGTTCTTGGTCAGGAACTGATGCAGATGCAGTCCGTTGCCGGCGTTGTCGTACAACGGTTTCGGCATGAAAGTCACTTTCAGATTGGATTGCTCGGCGAGGTTGAACAGGATGTACTTGGTCAACACCGCGTGGTCACCGGTCGTCAGCAGATCGGCGAACCAGCCCTCTATCTCCTGCTGACCGTGCGCCCCCACCTCGTGGTGATGATAGCGGACCGGAATGCCGAACTCGCGCATCAGACGGGCAGCCTCGTCGCGGAAGTCGTCGTACTGGTCGTGCGGATTGCAGGCGTGGTAGGCGTCCTGGAAAAACCGTTCGTTACTCTGAACCACGAATGCGCTGTCGGTGGACTCGGATTGGTAGTCCGCCTCCTCGAAGAGGTAGAACTCGTACTCCGGTGCCCAGAGCGAGCCGTCGGCGACGCCGCTGCCGCCCAACGCCTGCTGTGCCTTGCGGGAGACAACGCGGCTATCCTGCGAGACCGGCGTACGGCCCGGATCGGTCAGGTGAGCCTGGGCGAACATGGTCAAGGTCGGTCGCTTCCGGAACGGATCGACACGCGCGGTCGCCAGATCGGGCACCAGAACCATGTCGCTGTTCTCTACCTTCAAGAAGCCGTAGCTCGAACCGTCGAAACCGATACCGGTTTCGCAGACCTCCGGGGTGAAGCGTTCGAAGGGAAAAGAGAGATGGTGCAAACGCCCGGCGAGGTCGAGCATTTTCAGATCGACGAACTCGATCCCCCGGTCTCCCGCTTCCTGACGTACCTGGGCGAACCTATCGAGCGACATGGGCATACCCCTGACGTTCCGCCTGCCGACGGGTCGAACCGGCGGCGTCGTACCAAACCACGCTACTCTTGCGTGCGTCACAACACCCCGGCACCGACCAAAATTTCCGGTACCGATCGCGCTTAAATATAGTCAGCGCCGGCCCGGAAGAAAGTACGGTCCGTCGATTCTTGCCGACGGTCGGTCCGTCTCCTATTTTTCGATCTCCACACACACCGTCCTGACCTCCCGGCGAGGGGACCGCTCTTGGCCACCGACAATGTCACGATTCGCTTGGCCGGTAAGCGACTACGCTGCCGCGCCGGGACCAGCGTTGCCGTCGCGCTGTGGGAACAGGGCATACGAGTCCTGAGCCACAGCCCCAAGTACGGCCGGCCGCGCGGGCTGCACTGTGCCCGTGGCCAGTGCACCAGCTGCCTGATGCGTGTCGACGGACAGCCCAATGTGCGCACGTGCCTGACTGAGGTACGCGACGGCATGATCGTCGAGCGCCAGGACAGCGGCGTGCCGCTGGGTGGGCTGTTGCAGAAAGGTCTCGCTTTCGGCGGCAGCCTGATCCCCGTCGGATTCTACTATAAGTGGTTCACGCGACCCGCTCTTCTGTCGCGCCTGTTCTTAAAGAGTATCCGCCCACTGGCGGGCGTGGGCAGAGTACCGAC
>JAUVBS010000183.1 GCA_030591105.1 bacterium
GGAGTATTTCGATCTCGCGTTGCAGATCAACGCGCAAGCCTACTGGTCGCGCATCGGCAAGAGCTGGGTGTATGCCCTGACCGACGCCTGGGAGCAGGCCTGGGCCGAGCTGGAGCGGTCGGTGCCTCCGGGTACGGAATGGCAGGCCATCAAAGAGGCATCGTACGCCAGGTTGCTCTCCTATCGGGGTGATCGCGAGCGAGTCATCGAGCACAAGCAAGCGTCGATCACCGCATTTCGTAGCCTCGGCAACCGGTACGCCGAGGCGTGGATACTGGCGACCTTGGGCGAGATTCAACTCACCATGGGCGACGAGGCGACGGCGCTGGCTAATCTAGAACAGGCGGCTCGATTACGGCCGGATGCGGCGGTTCTCATGTTCCTGGGCCGAGGGTATGCTCAGCAGGGAGCGTTCGCACAGGCGGAGCGGACCGCCGATCGTCTGGCTGCGCTCTGTGAGAGCGAGCTGACCAAAGTCAATCGTGCCAACCTGCACCACCTCCGCGGCCAGATCGCTTTATACCGCGGCAGTCACCGCGAAGCCGCCGACGAGCTGGCGATGTCGCTCTCGTATGCCGATTTCCTCGAGACTCGCATGGCATTGGGATCGGTCTTTTTCGAACTGGGCCGCTACACCGAGGCGCGCGAGCTTCTTACTTACGTAGCGGAGCACCAGTGGGCGTGTTTTTTCGACGAGTTTCCCGAGTACGGACCGTTGGCGCTCTACCGGCTCGGTCTGGCCTGTGAGGCGGAAGGGACCGTCGCGCAGGCGGTGGAGTATTACGATCAGTTCCTGCGCCTGTGGCAGGACGGAGGTGCCGGCCGGCCCGAGGTGAAAGACGCCCGGCAGCGGTTGGAAGCTCTGGCCAGCATCTGATGGACCTACCGCGCTGAATACAGTGTTTGCGCCTCGGCTCGGTCAGTCGAACGAGCCAGTTGGCCGGAAACCTGTCCGGCGCTGGTAAACACGATCGTCGTCGTGGCACTCGGTACAGACGGATCGGGACCCGACGCCGCCGGTGTGGCAATCGCTACAGTCGGCGTCGCCATGCTCTTCGTCCAGGGTCACGCCCGTGACGCGGTGATCGAACTTCTTGCCGGCCCAGCCGTCGGGATGACACGCCGAACAGCTAGTCGTGGGCTTGGACAGGCGCGATTCCTGTCGGGTGTGGCAAGTCGTACAGCCCACCGAAGCGTGGTAACTCTTCAGCGGCCAGCCGGTGTCGGCATGGTCGAACATGTCGTCATGCGCGCGGCCGTGGCAGTATTCGCAGTTGTCCTCGTCGTGGCACTTGTAACAGGTGTCGTGTAGATCCACTTCGGCCAGGTCGCCCATCGGGTGCGACGCTTCGGCGTGGACGTGGCAGCTCGCGCAATTCTGTTGCTGGTGGCACAGCGAACACTCGGCGCCATACACATCGACGTGGGCACGGTGGTGGAACGGGACCTCGTCACCGTCGTCGTAGTCGGTCTGGACGATGATCAGTTCCGCCATCTCGATCGGAGCGTGATGGATCTCGGTGTTGAACGTCGTGGCACTGCCTTGCAGCGCGCCGCCGGCTTTCTTGGCGTGGCAGATCTCGCATTCGGTGGCATTGTCCCACTCCACGTGGCAACCGAGGCACTGACGGTGGTAGGCGCCCCTCAAACCGGGCTGCGTGATATCCTCGAGTAAGACCGACCTGGGGTGGCACTCGCGGCACTCGGGGTGGGGAAGATCGGGCGGCGTGTAGTGGTGGCAAGTCGGACAGCCGGCGTTCATCTCGGTCATGGTCGCGTGCGCGCGGTGGTTGAAGCGCACCGGAACGTACAGGTCTTCGAGCTGGTCGAGGATGACGACGTCCGGTCCGAGATCGGGCGCGAGCGTTGCCGAGAACATATTGCGGGGACAGGAGAAACTCTTCAGGCACGGGTCGTCGAGCGTGGGGTGATCGCACTGGTGGCAGTGTTGGCACTCTACCTCCTTGACCATCTCCTCATGCAACGGGGGCATCGGTCCGACGTCCGGATCCTTGGCCGCTGCGAATCCCACCAACAGGAACAAGACGACCGCCAGGTGATACGGTAAGAACCTCACGAGTCTCTCCTCTGCGTTACGGCCGTGTTACCACGTGGGACACTCATCCGCTGATCCGCCCGCTTCGTTTCAACGTCGTGGGCCCACTCCTCGACCGAGCGGTCAGATTCGGTTTCAACAGCCATGACCGGGAACACGGTGACCATCAAACGGTAGACGAGAATCAAGGTCGCGATCAGGCCCGCGGTCACGGCGATTTCGCCGATGGCGGGAAAGTACCGCTCGGTGGCATACAGCGGTTTGTAGGCCACGAGGAAGACGTTGATACGATTCAGAACCACGCCGAAGACCACCAGTAGAGCGGCTGCCAGTAGATGCGGTGCCGAATGGCGTATTCTTGACGAGAGCAGCATGGCCCCCGGCAAGATGACCCCGCCGACCATCTCCAACACGAACATGAATGACTCGAGGCCGGGCTGAAAGAGCCACGGCACGGTTCCCCGGATGATCATGTCGCCGACCTTGAACGAGAAGTAGACGAACAGCAGTACCGAGACGGTCTTACCCAGCGACGACAGCAGATGCATCTCCGGCTTGCGGCCGAAGGTGCGCGCCGCCCAGATCGATTCGACGATCACCATGGGAAAACCGACCGCGATGGCCGACATCAGAAACAGCAGCGGTAGGATCGGCGTGTGCCAGAGCGGGTGCATCTTGTAAGGGACGATCACCATCAGTGCGCCGAGGGACGACTGATGTAGGCAGGAGAGCAGCACCCCGGCGATGATGAAGAGTGCCATGACCCGGCCGAGGGTGCGATCGAAGAGCCTGAGCAGGAACTCGACCACGCCTTTGAAATGTGCGAGCCAACCCGGCAACGCCACCCGGCCCATGAAGCGCTCGACGACGACCGGCATGAACTCGATGTAGAGCACAGTCAGGTAGAACATCACGCAGATACCGACCTCGAACAGTACCGAGTGGCCTGACCACATCGACGGCATCAAGGGATGCCAGATGTTGTAGAAACGGCCGAGGTCCACCAGGAGCCCCAAGGCGACGAACGTGTAGCCGAGCAAGGCCGTCAAC
The DNA here is from genome assembly GCA_030591105.1 of bacterium. Lineage (GTDB taxonomy): Bacteria > Krumholzibacteriota > Krumholzibacteriia > LZORAL124-64-63 > LZORAL124-64-63 > JAUVBS01. The sequence goes on from JAUVBS010000183.1 coordinate 3,107, forward strand.
AACGCCGGCCTGACCAACGCCTCGTACCGGTGGCGGTGGAAAATGTGGGCCAGCGCGGCGGTGGTGAATCCGCCCGCTGCCAGGGCGACGCCCGAGGCGACGTCGATGGCGATCCAGATACCCCACGGGTACTGATCGTTCAGGTTGCTGATGGCGCCGATGCCGAACAGGAACCGTCTGACTGCGAAGAAGACGCCGATCAACACGATGCTCAGCAACACGTAGACGCCGGGGGTCAGGAACTTACGCTGGACCGGTGCGGCCTTGATCACAATGTCGTCCCTCCCTGGTCCCGCACCGCTTGCGTCGCGACGGCGTCCGACCCCTCCGCCTCGGCGTCTTGTTCACGATCCCGAGTCAGCCACATGATCTGACCGAGGAACGCGTAGAGCGCCAGCGGTGGTACGAAATTCTTGAAGATGCTGTGCTGGATCGTCTCGGTCACGCAGGGGACGGGGGCATCACCCAGCTCAGGGAAGTCCAACTCGGTCATCGGCACGCTCGACAGGTAGAGCCACGACGTGCCACCGACCTCGTGCTCGCCGTAGACGTGATCGATGTAGCGGTCCGGGTTGCGGGCGATCTTCCGGTGCGCCAGCGCGATCAGTTCATCGCGTCGGCCGTAAGTCAGACACTCCACTGGACAGATCGACACGCAGGCCGGCGCCCTGCCTTCATCCAATCGCTCGAGGCAGAAGGTGCACTTGCGAACCTGCGGCGTCAGAGCGTTGTCGTACTCGTAGGCCGGAATCTGGAAGGGGCAGGAGACGATGCAGTAACGGCAGCCCATGCAGCGCGACGCATCGTAGGCCACCACACCGTCGTCACGTTTGTCGAACGCCGTCACGATGCAGGCCGAAGCGCAGGCCGGATCCTGGCAATGCATGCACTGGACCTTGGCCCAGATCGGCTCGCCGTCCGGACGAGATTCGTTGACGACGGTGTAATGCGCGGCGTCGGGCCGGCGGTTACTGGTGAAAGCCGATTTGTTCTCGAAGGAAGACAGCGGTTGTTCCGGCAGATTGTTGGACTGGTTGCAAGCCCACTCGCACTTGCGGCAGCCGATGCAGAGGGTCGTATCGACCAGCACGCCGATGCCGTCGACCTTCCGGGCGTGGGGGTGAGGGTCGGAGGCGGCCGCCTTGCCCGGGACAAGGGCCAGACCCGTTGCACCGAGAAGTTTCGTGAATTCTCTGCGATCCATGAGGTTGCGCGCTCCGATCAGAGCTGATATTTGGTCGTGTCGTTGGCGCGGGCGCACCGCGATGAGCGATTCACGCTACAATTGTCGACAGAGAGGGGAGTGGAATCAAGGCAATAATCAACTAAAGCATATAATGACAGACAGTTATATCCTACCTGCTGAATATATATTGACCCGGTCTCAACTCGGAAACGGCTCAGCTCCGTGGCGCTCGAGGATGCTGCGCCAGGTATCCTCCGGTAGCACCTCGGCCTCTTCGATGAGCATGATCGGGATGTCGTCCTCGATGCGGTAGCGTCGGCGCGTCTTCGGGTCTGTAGATACGAGATGGTCGCCTTCGAGCAGTAGCGGCGCCTTGCTCTCGGGACAGACCAGGATCTCCAGCAGTTTCTCGTCGAATGCCATGGTCACGTCCTATCGTCGTGTGGTCGCGTGGCCGCGTGGCCGCGTGGCCGCGCCACTACTTTCGGTCGCCGGGTCAAGCTAGCGTCAACGGTAGCACGGTGCGTATCGGAGCGCCACCTTTGCGCCGAGGGCCCCCCGGGGGGTCTTCTCAAGCCGGCCGTCGCGGCTCATTCCGGTCGTCGAATATCGCTTGCTTGTCGGTGGGCGCTGTTCTACAGTGCGGCCCGTTCACGGCCATATTGATCTGAGTCCATCACGGGAGGGCGAACGCCATGAAGAGATTATCACTGACCATATTGCTGCTGACATTTCTGCTATCCGGTATCGCGCTGGCCCAGAATGACAGCGGCTTCGGCCTCGGTGTCATGTTTGGTGAGCCGACCGGCGTATCCATGAAGGGCTGGCTGAGTTCCTCGACTTCTCTCAACGCCGGCGTTGCTTGGTCCTTCCAGGGCGATTCGGAAA
>JAUVBS010000005.1 GCA_030591105.1 bacterium
ACCACGGTCACACCCGCCTCGGTCGCCATGCGTCGCGCCGTCGCTTTGTCCCCCATCTTGGTGATCACCAAGATGGGGGACAAAGCGACGGCGCGACGCATGGCGACCGAGGCGGGTGTGACCGTGGTCCCGGGTACCGACGTGATCGACGAGCTGGAAGCGACTGTCGAGGCAGCGCAAGAGATCGGTTATCCAGTGATCCTCAAACCGACCGCCGGCGGGGGCGGCAAGGGTATGCGCGTCGCGAATACGGAAGAGGAACTGCGCCACGTCTATGCGACCGCCCGTGCCGAGGCCTTGGCTTCTTTCGCCAATGACGCCGTCTACCTCGAGAAATATCTGGTCAACCCGCGCCACGTCGAGATTCAGATTTTAGCCGACAACTACGGACACGTGATCCATCTGGGCGAACGCGACTGCTCGGTGCAACGCCGCCACCAGAAGCTGATCGAGGAATCTCCGTCACCGGCGGTTGATCCCGAGTTGCGCGAACAGATGGGGTCCGCTGCGGTGTGCCTGGCTGAACGGGTCGGGTACCGCTCGGCCGGTACGGTGGAGTTCTTGCTCGATGAGGACGGCTCGTTCTACTTCATGGAGATGAACACCCGGATCCAGGTCGAGCACCCCGTGACCGAAATGGTCACCGGTATCGACCTGGTCAAGGAGCAGATTCGGCTCGCCGCGGGCGAGCAGTTGACCCTGCGCCAGAGCGAGGTGCGCTTGAGCGGTCACGCCATCGAATGCCGTATCAACGCCGAGAATCCCGAGCGCGACTTCATGCCGTGTCCGGGCCGGATCTTCTTCTTCCACGCACCGGGCGGACCGGGCATTCGCGTCGATACTCACGTCTATTCCGAATACCAGGTGCCGCAGCACTACGATTCGCTGCTGGCGAAGATCATTGCCCACGGTTGTGACCGAACCGAGGCGCTGGCCCGGATGGACCGCGCCTTGCGCGAGTGCGTTTTCGAGGGAATTCCGACCAGCCGTCCCTTCCATCTCGAGGTGCTGGCCAACGAGGTATTTCGCAGCGGTCGTGCCACGACCCGTTTCGTGGAAGACGAATTGACTCACCTACAGGAGGGGATGCGTGTCCGCGCGCAGGCCGAGGAAGGGTAAGCGCGGCCGCCCCTGGTACGAGGCTGGCTGGCTGGCCGGCCTCTTCCTGGTGGCGATCGCCATCTATCTCGGTCTGTCGTTGACCGAGCCGCCCGGCCCGTGGTGGGTCGGTCTGCAAGGTGGCGAGACCGGCGACCTGATCTCCCCTACTAACCCTGGTGGCCCGGTCGGTGCCGTTCTGAGTCTCGGCGCGCGCGTGATTTTTGGCGCTGCCTGGTGCTGGGTGCTGCCGGCTGTTCTCGGCTTGCTCGGTATCTCGGCGTTGCTACGGCGGGAGCGGTCGCTGCTGCGGCGGTTGCTGCCGTTGGTACCGCTGTGGCTGGTTTCGACCGCCTGGATTGCCCAGCCGGACGGTCTGTTGGCGTCCGGTGAAGCGGCTTACTGGGGGGGCGTGGTCGGCTGGTGGCTGGCACGCGGTTTCCATCAGTTGGTCGGGCTCTGGGGCGGACGTATCTTTCTGTCCTTCGCGCTGCTGGTGGTCATGCTCGCGGTCCTACGCCCGATGCACGGTTTTCTCGCTAGTATGCTCGGTCTCTTCGGCCGCGGTTTCGCCGCGGTTGGCGGCGTATTGTGGATGCTTTTGTACGCGCCGGTACGCCTGATCGCCGCGCTGCGTGAACGGCTGGCCCGGCGTCGCCAACGACGCGCCGATACCGCGGCGGTGTATGACCGAACCGAGGACGCGAGATTGGCCGGAGACGGTTTGTCGGCGGTTGACGCTGGCGATATCGCGATGCGGCAACGCGAGCGCCGGGTTCACCACGGGTCGGCAGCCGACCATCGGCCCGCTCTTGCGGATGCGGCGGGCGGTGGGTTGGATCCAGCTTCGTCGTCCGGTGGCGCGGCTCGTCCGCGCCCGCCCGGAATGCGTCGACCGCCTGTGCGGTCGGCGACGAAGACCGCCAGTGGACCGGTCACCTTGCCAACATTGGAGCTGCTCGACACCGCCCGGCTGCAGAACCGGCCGGCCGAACCGGCGGCGCTCGATGCGGCGGCGGACCTGCTCGAGGACACATTGCGTTCGTTTGGTGTCGAGGGTGAGGTCAAGGACGTGCGGCCCGGGCCGGTGGTGACGACTTTCGAGTACCAGCCGGCGGCGGGTATCCGGGTCAATCAGATCGTGCAGCGAGTCGACGATCTCGCCCTGGCCATGAAGGCGCGCTCGATACGGATGGAGGCACCGATACCGGGCAAAGCGGCGGTCGGTATCGAGATCCCCAATCCCGAGGCCCAGACCGTCGGTTTGCGGGAAGTCCTCGAGCTGGTGGCCGGCCAGCCGCGCAAGCCGTTGACGGTCGCTCTCGGCAAGGATGTCGTCGGCGACGTGGTCACCCTCGACCTCACCGAACTGCCCCACCTGCTGGTCGCCGGATCGACCGGCAGCGGGAAGTCGGTCTGCCTGAACAGCATGATCTGCAATCTGTTGCTGTATAACGAGCCGACGCGGCTGCGGATGCTGTTGATCGATCCGAAGATGCTCGAACTCAACGTCTACAACGGTGTGCCGCATCTGCTGTTGCCGGTGGTGACCGATCCGCGCGAGGCGCTCAAGGCGATGAAGTGGATGGTGGGCCAGATGGATCTACGGTACCGACAGCTTGCCCACTGGTCGGTACGTAACATCGAGCAGTACAACGAGAAAATCGCGCGCGGCGAAATCACCAACAACGAGGGCGAAACGGTCAGCGACCCGATGCCGTATTATCTGACCATCGTCGATGAACTGGCTGACCTGATGATCCAGCTGGGTCAGGATTTCGAGCTGCCGATAACGCGCTTGGCCCAGAAGGCGCGGGCGGTCGGTATCCACCTGGTGTTGGCTACCCAGCGGCCGAGCGTCGATGTCTTGACCGGTGTGATCAAGGCGAACATTCCCTGCCGCGTCGCCTTCCGGGTGATCCAGAGGAATGACTCGCGAACCATCCTCGATATGAACGGAGCGGAGCAGCTACTCGGCCGGGGTGACATGCTCTATCTGCAACCGGGACGCGCACAGCCGTTGCGTGTGCACGGCTGTTTCATCGACGTGCACGAGGCCGCAGCGATCACCGATCACTGGCGCCAGTACACCGACGCCACCGAGGCGGTCGAGTTGGAAGAGCCCGTTACCAGTGGCGGACACCGCGGCGAAGACGATCTATTCGAGGACGCCAAGCGAATCGTGGTCTTGCACCAGAGCGGTTCGACCTCGCTGTTGCAACGCCGGCTACGGGTCGGCTATACCCGTGCGGGGCGGCTGATGGACATGCTCGAAGAAGCAGGTATCGTCGGGCCGTTCACCGGCAGCAAAGCGCGCGACGTATTACTGCGTCCCGAGGAACTCCCCGAACTCGAGGAACCGTCCCGCTGATCCCGTATGGTCCGGGCTGGTCCGGTTTGGTCCGGGCTGGTGGCAAGGAGTGGTCATGGCAGCCAAGCCGCGGCGCGTCTGGTGTACCACCCTCGGCTGTGACAAGAACCTGGTCGATTCCGAAGCGCTGCTCGGCCGCTTTGCTGTCCACGGATTCACCTTGGTAGAGGATCCCGAGCAAGCCGAAGTGTGGGTCGTCAACAGCTGCGGTTTCATCGACGCTGCTCGGCGAGACAGCGCCGAGACCGTAGCCGAGCTCGCATCAGCCAAAGGAGACCGGACCTTGGTGGTGACCGGTTGTTGGGCCCAGGAACATGCCGAGCGCATCGGTCGCGAGTTTCCCGGTGTCGACTTGGTCGGTGGCGTCGGGCAGTTCGACGAATTGATCGCCGCTGTCGCTGACCGGACCGCCTCGTTGCCGCTAACTGATCCCAACGAAGCCCGCTATGCCGGTCTGATCGACCGGCCGCTGTTGACCCCGTCCCACGTCGCCTTCGTCAAGATCGGCGAGGGGTGCAACTGCCACTGCACTTTTTGCCGCATACCGCTGATCCGGGGCAAGTTGCGCAGCCGATCGGTGGCCGAGATCGAGAGCGAGGTACGCGGTCTGGTCGCGCGTGGCGTGACCGAGGTGCAGCTCATTTCACAGAATACCAGCGACTTCGGACGCGATAGCGGCGAGAATCTGCTCGATCTCGTGGTTCGGCTCGACCGGATTGAACCGCTGCGCCGTATCCGCTTGCTCTATCTCTACGCCGGTCTACTCACCGCCGAGATGGCGCTGGCCTTACTCGAGGTCAAGAAATTGGTGCCGTACCTCGATCTACCGATCCAGCACGCGTCGCACCGACTTTTGACCGCCATGCGGCGGCCGGGTGATCCCGTCGTTGCCGAGCGATTCTTCGCCACCTTGCGCCGCGCGCGGCCGGACGTGGTGCTGCGCACCACCGCTTTGCTTGGCTTTCCGGGTGAAGAGGAAGCGGATGTCGAGCAGCTACTCGATTTCATGGCGCGGGTGGAATTTGACCACTTGGGGACGTACCGTTATTCTCCGGAGGTCGGTACGCCGGCCGCTGCGCTGGACGATCTGCCGGATCCGGAGGAAGTGGCCGACCGCGAAGCACGTGTCCTCGACTTGCAGGCAGAGATCTCTTTACGGCGTCAGAGCGGACGGCTCGGCCAGGCGTTTGAGGTCGTGGTCGATGCGGTCGCCGAGCGGATCGACAGCGAAACCGAGCTGCCGACCCTCTTGCGCGGTCTGGCCGAAGGGCAGATGAACGAGTCGGCGGAACGATCCGCGATCGAACGGGTTATCGAACAGGGCGGTCCGGTCGCCGTCGGCCGGAGCCACCATTTCGCCTACGATCTGGACGGCGTCGTGATCATGCCTGCAGCCGGCTTGCGGCCGGGTGACTGGCTCGACCTAACGTGGCGCGCGGTGACACCGTTCGATGTGTGGGCCGTCCCGGTGACCGGCGATATCGGGGCTGACGGTACACGATCCGCAGCCCGGAGGAAGGATCACCAGCGTGATGCGTAGACATCTGGCTCTCGTGATGCTGTCGGGCGCGCTGGTCGTCACGAGCGTTTTCGCGGTGGAGAACGTTGCGGCCCAGACGGTCGGCGAACCGTCCGACGCTGGGCAATCGAGTGCCCGATCACTCGACGCGACGCCGGCTCTGCTGCCAGACACACCGGACACCGTCCGCACCAACTTGTGGCTGGTCGAAGCGTTGATGGCCGAGGTCGTTGCCGACGTGGTCCGGGCATTACCGCCGGTGCCGGCGGAGATCGTGCTCGAACCTACCGGCGATACCGAAGCGGACGAGTTGATGTCCACCGTTATTGCGCGCGATCTGGCGGCCCTCGGTTACGACGTTTTCCGCGCCGTGCCGGACGCGGCGGACCTGCTCGACGAGGAGGAAACCTATCCGATCGAAGGCGAATACGACGAGAGCGACCAGTACGACCAGGACGCGGCGGACGACGGCGGTTTCGGCGGTGGTGAATCGCCCGGTACCGGTGATGCCGGTACGGCGATCGAGAGCTTGCTGTTGACCTATCGGGTCGTGGACATCGGGCTGTACTACCCGGATACGGGGCGCCGCCTCGGACTGTGGCGGCAGTGGGTCGCTCGCGACATCGAACTGACGGTGATGATCTCGCTCCAGGACCTGGCGTCGGGCCGCTTGTTATTGAGCGACCGCTATACCCGGAGCTTCAGTGATCGCGTGCCTGACGACGACTTCGCGGCGGTCAACTCGGAGGTCTATCCTTTCACCAGCGGTGAACCGGCACAGAGCGGCTGGAAAGGACGCATCGAGGAGATCGTTGTGCTGGGCGCTCTGGCTGCCCTCGTCGCGATCTATCTGGCCAACACTCAGTGACGAGAGGTCCGGGACCGTTTCATCTGGCCGTGTCCCGGCAGGAGGTGACCTTGGATTTGCACCGGTCGATCCACTGCCTAGCCGCGGTGCTGTATCTGGTATGCCTCGCGTTGCTGACAGCGTTGTCGGCGGCCGGTTGCAGCAGCACCAATCCGTACCCGCCGGGGAGCTACGAGCGGGGCGTCCACTATCAGGATGACGGCCGGCGCACCATGGCCGTCAAGGCGTTCGAGGCGTATGTGCGGGGTAACCCCACCGACAGCCTCGCGGCGGAAGCGCAATACCGCAAGGCGATCTGTTACCAGGAGCTGCAGCAGTATCCGCTGGCTGCGGTCGAATTCCAGATCTTGCGCAAGGACCACCCCACGAGCCCCCGCGTCGAGGACGCTTACTTCTGGGAGGGGTATTGCTACATGAAGCAGGTCGGCCGCGTCGAGCGCGATATGACCGGGGTGGATCAGGCAAGACTGCACTACCTGGAATTCGCTCAGAAGTACCCCGCTTCGCCGCACATCCCGGAAGTGCGCACTTACATGCAGGAGATGTCCGACATGATGGCGCGCAAGAAGCTCGGCGCGGCGCATGTTTACCGGCAGCTGGGGCGTCACCGAGCCGCCGGTATCACACTGGACGACATCATCGCCGACGAACGCAACAGCACACTGCTCGACAAGGCGATGATCTGGCGAGCCGAGGCGGCGACCAAGACCGGCGACTGGGAAGTGGGGATCGACATGTGCGAACGGATCATCAACGATTACCCCGACAGTAGGTATGTGGGCCGAGCCCACAAGATTCTGGCGGAACTGCGGGCCAAATTACCGAACTACGAATCCGATACCCCATGACCCGCGCGCTGTTTGGCGGCTCATTCGACCCTTTTCACAACGGACATCTGGCACTGGTCCGACACCTGCTCGACGGCGGCTGGGCCGACCGCGTGATCGTTGTGCCGACCGCTCATTCGCCCCACAAGGGAGAGCCCATCGCGCCGGGACCGGATCGGATCCGGTTGGCCCGCCTCGCACTGCAGGACATCGCTAGGGCGGAGGTCGACGGGCGTGAGGTCGAGCGCGGCGGGATCAGCTATACTGTCGATACCCTGGCGGAACTGAAGACCGCCAGTCCAGATGACCGCTGGCGTCTGGTGATCGGTGCGGATAACGCCGCTGCTTTTACCACCTGGCGTGACTGGCGTCGGTTGCTCGAGATGGCCGAACTGCTGGTGGTACCGCGAGGTGGTGCGGACCTCACACTGCCGGACCAGCTGCGCGATAACGCGGTGATCGTCCGGGATTTCGCGCACCCGGCGACTGCGACGGCGGTGCGTTCGGCACTGGCGAAGCAAGAGCTGTCGCGGGCCGATCTACCGCCAGCGATCGCCGACGTCATCGCCACCGAAAGGCTGTACGGATGGGCCCCCGATCGGGATGATGCTGTGGCGCTGATCATCATCGATGGTTCCGCTTTGATCTACCGATCCCACTACGCGTTCGCCAGCCGGCCGTTGACCGCGCCGTCGGGCGAAGTCACGTCGGTGGTGTTTGGGTTTTTCAACAGCGTCCTGCGGCTGATCGACGCTTACCAACCGGAATACCTGGTGATAGCCTTCGACTTGCCGGTGCCGACCTTTCGGCACGAGATGTATCCCAAATACAAGGCCAATCGCAAGCCGATGCCCGAGGAGCTGGCCGGGCAGTTGCCTCGCCTGCGCGAACTCCTCGAAGCCTGGGACATCGCGGTCCTGGAACTAGCCGGGTACGAAGCCGACGACGTCATGGCCACGTTGGCGAAGCACTCGGCCGGCGTGTGTAGCAAGGCCTGGTTTTACACCGGGGATAAGGATTTTTTGCAGCTACTCGATTCGCGCACCGGGATGCTCAAGCCGGGCCGGCGAGGCGACGAGATCACCACGGTGACCGACGACGCCGTACGTCGCGAGTACGATCTCGAGCCGGCGGCGTTGATCGACGTCTTCGCCCTCGCCGGCGACTCCTCCGACAATATCCCCGGGGCGCCGGGCATCGGGATGAAAACCGCCCTGAAGTTGATCCAGCAGTTCGGTGACCTCGACGGGTTGTACGCGCGGCTGGCCGCCAGCCAGCTCACGCCGCGCATCAAGCGCATCCTCACCGAGAACCGCGAGCAGGTCCTGCTGTCGCGGCGGCTGTTCGTGATCGATAGCGACGTGCCGCTGGAGCTGGATTTCGAACGTTTCACCACCCGTCTGCCGACCGGGGCGCAGGTGGCAGCGCTGTTACAGCAGCTGGGACTGCGGCGCATCCAGAACCTGATCGGTAAGCTGGCACTAGCTCACGCCGATGGTGCCGGAACAGACAGCGGACTTGCTACCGAACGGCCGCCGGACACAGCAAGCCCTGGCGCTGCCGCCGCGGCTACTGACACCACTAACCTTGTTGGCGCGGTCGACGCTGCCGGCACCGGTGATAATGCCGACGCTGCCGAGACCGCTGAGACTGCCGAGTCTGGCGATTCTGCCGACGCTGCTGACGCGGTGGCGGCGTCCGACCCGCTGGACGAGCGTGGCTATCGATTGCTCGCCGATGCGGCGGCGCTGAAGGAGTGGCTCGCCGATCTACCGACTGGCGCTGCGCTGGCGGTCGATACCGAAACCGACGGATTACGTGTGGACACCGCTCGCCTGGTGGGGGTCAGCCTCGCTGCGCCGGGGTTGCCACCGGCGTACGTCCCGGTCCTCGAACGGCGTGAGGGGGGTGAGGTTCAGACCCAGGGCGCCGAACTGTTTGCCACCGGCGAGGAGATCAACCACCTCGGTTGGGTGAGCGAACTGCTCGGTCCTTTGCTCGCCGACGCCGGGCGCAAGAAAATTGGTCAGAATCTCAAATTCGACACATGGATCCTCACGCGGCACGGCATGCCGTTGGCCGGTCCGCGCTTCGACACCATGATCGCTTCCTACGTGCTCGACCCGGGCCGGCGTAGCCACGGTCTCGACGAGCTGTCGCTCGAGTTGCTCGGGCACCGTGCCATCGGCTACGGCGAACTGTTCGGCGCCGGCGACCGGCGCCGCGATATCTTGAGTGTACCGTTGCCGAAACTGGCGCTCTACGCGGCCGAAGATGCCGACCTGACGCTACGCTTGTACGACGTACTGACGCAGCGGCTGGCCGACGGCGATCTCGAGCGGCTTTTCAGTGAGGTCGAGATGCCGGTCTCCGAGGTCCTGTTCACCATGGAGCGCCACGGTATCAAGCTCGACACCGCATTCCTCGACGAGCTGCGCAATCGTTTCGCGGCGGAGCTGGACCGGCTCGAGCAGCAGATCTTTGCTGAGGCCGGACAACGCTTCAACGTGCAGAGCCCGAAGCAGCTGTCCGAGATCCTGTTCACGAAGCTACGGCTCAAACCGTTGAAGAAGACCGCCACCGGCTGGAGTACCGACGCGTCAGTATTGAGCCGGCTCACCGACAAGCACCCGTTGCCGCAACTCGTGCTCGAGTATCGCGAAGTCGCCAAGCTTCAGAACACCTACGTCGAGACACTGCCGTCGCTGGCCAACCCGCGCACGGGTCTGATCCATACCTCGTACAACCAGGCTGTAGCGGCCACCGGTCGTCTCTCATCTTCTGATCCCAACCTGCAGAACATTCCGGTGCGCACCGAACTGGGACGGCAGATCCGCCGCGCGTTCGTACCGCGGCGGCCGGACAACCTCTTTCTGTCCGCCGACTATTCGCAAGTAGAGTTGAGGCTGATGGCCCATCTCAGCGGTGATGCCGCGCTGGCGAGTGCGTTCGCCGATGGGGTCGACGTGCACCGACGCACCGCCGCGCTGATCGCGGGCATCGCCGAGACCGACGTGACCATCGAAATGCGCAGTCGGGCCAAAGCGATCAACTTCGGCGTGATCTACGGTATGGGGGCGCGGGCACTGGCGCGGCAAATCTCCGTGCCGGTCAAGCAGGCTCAGGAGTTCATCACGACCTATTTCGAGACGTATCCGGGGGTACGGGCGTACATCGACGAGACCAAGGAGCGCGCGCGGCGCGACGGCTATGTTGCGACCATGCTCGGCCGCCGTCGTTACTTGCCGGACATCCTCTCGAGCAACAACCAGGTACGGAGTTTCCAGGAGCGCATCGCGGTCAACACGCCGATCCAGGGTACCGCTGCCGACCTGATCAAGTTGGCGATGATCCGCATCGCGGCCGACCTGCGCAGGAGTGACAGCAGTGCAATGCTACTGCTGCAGGTGCACGACGAGCTGGTGTTCGAGCTCCACCGGGACGAGACTGGGGCGATCAGCGACCTGGTCCGCAGCGGCATGGAGGGTGCGCTGGCGTTGTCGGTGCCGCTGGTGGTCGATTTGCACACCGGCACCAACTGGGCTGAAGCCCACGGTTGAGCACGGCTGCTGCGCGGGATCGGGCGGCGTGCAGTAACAGAATCGAGCGGCGATGAAATGCTGGGCGGTGACGGGACCGACGGGAGCGGGCAAGTCGCTGCTGACCTCTCTGTTCGCCGAGCGCGGGGCCCAGGTGATCGACGCCGACCGGGTCGGCCACGAGATCCTCGCCCGCGATGAAATCATTACCGGCATCGGCGAACAGTTCGGCAGTGACTGCATCGTCAGCGGTCGAGTGGATCGTCCGGCCTTGGGTCGTCTGGTGTTCGGCGCCCCCGAAGCCATGACCCGTTTGAACGCGATCATGCATCCGCCTCTGGCGGCCGAGTTGGCGGCGCAGCTCGCTGCAGTGGCGGCGGCGGGTGTTGTTAGGCTTGCCGTACTCGAGGCGGCCGTTTATTTTCTCTTGCCGCTACCTGGGCCGATGGATTTGACTATTGTGGTCCTGGCGCCGGTCGCGGTCCGGCGCGCGCGATTGATGACCGGCCACGGTATGAGCGAAGCCGAGGCCGACCGTCGGATCGCCGCGCAAGACTACCTCGAGCCGCTCTGGGCACGCGCCGACGAGATCGTGGAGAACACCGACGGCATTGCGCAGCTACGCCGAACCGCAGATGATTTGCTAAACCGCCATCTCTAGGCGGTAGTGGTGGCGAACGACTATCAGTGGGGAGAAGATACGATGAAGGAAGCGCTGGAAGTGCTGGCCGGATTGCAACGTCGCTTGGCTGCACTCAAGGAGGGTCTTTGACTACCCCTCTCTGGTAACCGAATTCACCCAGCTCGAAGAGCGTCAGGCGAGCACCGACTTCTGGGCGGACCAGGAGGCGGCGAAGGGTGTGCTACGGCGTATGCGCACGCTCAAGCAGTGGATCGATCCGATCACGACGATGCAAGAACAGGGCGAGGACTTGGCACTCCTGGCGGAGCTGGCCCGGCAGGAGAGTGATGAACAGACCGCCAGCGAGGTACGGGCGGGAATCGTGGATCTCGAGCGCGGCATCGAGCAGCTCGACAGCCAGTTCCTGCTCGGCGGCGACGATGACGGCCGCGGTGCGATTCTGGAGATCCACCCCGGCGCCGGTGGCACCGAGAGCCAGGACTGGGCGCAGATGCTGCTGCGCATGTACACCCGTTACCTCGAGCGGCACGAGATGAAATTCCGCACCCTCGATCTACAGAGCGGCGAAGAGGCCGGCATCAAGAGCGCGGTGCTGGAGATCGATCACCCGTTCGCTTTCGGTTATCTCCGGAGCGAGTCGGGTGTCCACCGTCTGGTGCGGATCTCGCCGTTCGACGCTCAGAAGCGCCGCCACACGTCGTTCGCGTCGGTCTTCGTCTATCCGCTGGTCGACGATGACGTTGCGGTGGAGATCAACCCCGCCGATCTGCGTATCGATACCTTCCGGGCCCAAGGTGCGGGTGGCCAGCACGTCAACAAGACCGACTCGGCCATCCGTATCACCCATGCGCCCAGCCGTATCGTGGTCCAGTGTCAGAGCGAGCGAAGTCAGCACCGTAATCGCGAGAGTGCGATGAAGATGCTCAAGGCCAAGCTGTACTTGCGCGAGCTCGAGCAACGTCAGCAAGAGAGACAAGCGATCGAGGACGAGAAGATGGAAATTGCCTGGGGCAGCCAGATCCGGTCGTACGTTCTACAGCCGTACACCAAGGTCAAGGACCACCGCACCGAGTGCGAAACCGGCAACACGACGGCGGTCCTCGACGGCGATTTGGACCTGTTTATCGACGCTTACTTGCGCCGCCACGGCCAGGTGCGCGCCTAGCTTCGCCTGTCTCCGCGATGCGCCCAGCTTCTGCGGGCGATTGCGGCGACCAAGAACCGCAAGGAGCAGTGCTTTGTCCGACCGGCAGCAACAGCGAAGTGGCCCAGACCGACCTGCGCAGCAAAACCTCGAGCGTCTGATCGCTGGGCGCCGCGAGAAACTCGAGCGCCTGACCGAGCAGGGGGTCGAGCCGTATCCGTACGCCTACGATCGCAGCCATACCAGCACCGAGATCCGTGCGCAGGAGCAGTCGCTGACCACGGCCGGGACGCGTGTCCGCTACGCGGGCCGCATCATGGCCAAGCGCGGTACCGGCAAGACCCTGTTCGTACCGATCCAGGACGACGCCGGGCAGATCCAGGCCTACTTTCGCAAGGACGATCTGGGAGTCGAGCGGTTCAAGCAAATCCAGAAGCTGGTCGATATCGGGGACTGGATTGGCGTCGAGGGGAGTGTTTTTCGTACCAAGAGCAACGAGTTGTCCATCGCGGTCGAAGACTTCACTTTTCTGGCCAAGTCGATCCGGCCGTTACCGGAGAAATACCACGAGCTGAGCCTCGAGGTCCGTAGCCGGCAGCGTTATCTCGATCTGATCATGAACCAACCGACGCGCGAGCGTTTCCGACTACGCGCGGCAATCCTCGCCGAGGTGCGCGCCTTCTTCGCTACCGAGGATTTTTTGGAAGTCGAAACCCCGGTTCTACAACCGCTCTACGGTGGTGCAACAGCCTTGCCGTTCACGACCCACCACAACGCTCTGGACATGCGGTTGTACCTGCGCATCGCCGACGAACTGTACTTGAAGCGACTGATCATCGGTGGGCTGGAAAAGGTCTACGAGATCGCCAAGGATTTCCGTAACGAAGGGATGGACCGGACCCACAATCCCGAGTTCACCATGCTCGAGTGTTACGCGGCTTACTGGGATTACCACGACATGCTGGACCTGACCGAGCGTTTGCTGCGCCGGTTGGCCGAGCGTTTCGGCCGAGCCGGCCAGGTCCCATACGGCGAGCAGACCCTCGATTTCACCCAGCCGTTCGCACGGGTACGTTTTCTCGACGCACTGGCCGAGCGGCTCGGCTGCGATCCGCTCGCGCTCGACGACGATGCGCTCGCCGAGTTGGCCAGAAAACACGACATCGAGACGGGGCCCGGCAAGGGGCGCGACAAACTGCTCGACGAGCTGTTCGGCCGGCTCGTCGAACCGACGTTGATCCAACCGACCTTCGTGCTCGACCACCCACAGGAACTGTCGCCGCTGGCCAAGGCGCACCGCAGCGAGACCGGTCTGGTGGAGCGCTTCGAGCTGTTCGCCTGCGGCTTCGAGCTGGCCAACGCATTCAGCGAATTGAACGATGCGCACGAGCAACGCGCGCGCTTCGCCGCCCAGCAGGCGCTGCAACGGGCCGGGGACGCGGAGGCGCAGCCGCTGGACGAGGACTTTCTACAGGCGCTCGAGTACGGCATGCCGCCGACCGCGGGCCTCGGTGTCGGCTTCGACCGCGTGATCATGCTACTGACCGACAGCCACAACATTCGCGACGTGTTACTGTTTCCGCACCTGCGCCCCGAACCGCACCAGGAGCAACCGAGCGACGCCCGCGGCGACCAGCCGGAATAATTTCGGCACGAGTGGAGGCGGGTTCAGCCAGAAACGGAATCGATGCGCTTCGTCACTTACATTGCCCGCCGTTACCTGCGCAGCCGTCGCCGTAGCCGGTTCTTGAGCCGCGTCAGCGTGACCGCCGTGATCGGTATCGTGCTGGGTGTCATGGTGCTCGATCTCACCCTGGCGATCATGAACGGTTTCCACGCCGAGATGCGCAAGACCTTCGTCGAGAACCTGCCCATGGTCTCGATCGTGACCAGCGATCCGACTGGATTCGGCGATATCGGCGCCGTGATCGACGCCATCGGCTCGGATGAGGAGGTGACTGGCGTCGCCCCGTTCATCCGCCAGGAAGTGGTGGTCACCGCCGAGCGGATGCTCGGCCCACCGCGCCACAAGGCTGCCATCGTCTGGGGTCTCGATCCCGATCTGGTCGATACGGTACAGCCGTTGAGCCGCTTGCTCCTGCACGGCGGCACGTTGGCGGTGTTGAAACTGCCCGGCACACCGCACGTTATCCTCGGTGCGGATCTGGCCAACAGTCTCTACGCTGCCGTCGGTGATACCATCGTCATCACCGCTCCGAGCGGCGAGTTCGACCTCGACAACTTCGACGCCCAGAGTCGCCGTTATGTGGTGGGAGGCTTTTTCTCCACCGGGATGTACGAGTTCGACAGCCGTTTCGCTTACATCGCCATCGGAGCCGCGCGCGACTTCTTCGGCTACGGTCCCCAGGGGGCCACGCTGATCGGGGTGAAGGTGCGCGATATGATGCGGGCGCCCCGGGTGGCCGACCGGCTCGAGCAGAATCTCGGGACGTCGTTCCATGCCACCGACTGGATCGCCTTGAATCACAATCTATTCCAGTGGATCAAGCTCGAGAAGGTGGTGATGTTCTTGCTGCTCGGCCTTATCGTGGTGGTAGCGGCGTTCAATATCGTCGGCATCCTGACCATGATGGTGGGCGAACGGCGCCGCGAAGTCGGTATCCTGCTCTCCATGGGGGCGCAGCGCGGGCAGATCCAGGGCATCTTCGTGCTCAACGGCATCTGGCTCGGTGTGGTGGGGGTGGCCATCGGTAGCCTGCTGGGCTGGCTCGGCACGATGTATCTCGATAAAGTCGGTATCAAGCTACCGGGAGACGTCTATTTTCTCGACCACATACCGGTAATCGCGCGCTGGGAAGATTTCGCCACCGTAGCCGCCGTGGCGCTGATGATCACCCTGCTGGCGACGTTACTGCCGAGCCGCGAAGCGGCGTACCTGCGGCCGATGGATATCATCCGCTACACGTGATGTGGTTTCGGCCTCACGCGGGAGGAAACGAAGGCATGGCCCTGCTGCTCGTAGCCCAAGGTCTGCAGAAGACTTTCCAGCGGACCCAGGGTGATCTACCCGTTTTAACCGGCTGTGATCTGAACCTCGACAGCGGCGAGGCGGTGGCGATCATCGGCGCTAGTGGCGCGGGTAAGAGCACCCTGTTGAATCTGCTCGGCGGGCTCGATGCGCCCGATGGCGGTAGTGTCTTACATCACGGCCGCCCGCTCGATTTCTCCTCTCTGCGCGCGCTGACGACGTGGCGCCAGCAGACCGTCGGGTTCATCTTCCAGTTCCATTTCCTGCTGCCCGATTTTACGGCGCTGGAGAACCTGTTGATCCCGGCACGAATTCGCCACCGGTTGACGCCGGCGGATCGCGAGCGGGCCGCGTGGCTACTGGATGTGCTCGAATTAACCGATCGCCAGGATCACTTACCGGGAGAGCTATCGGGCGGCGAGCAGCAGCGCGTAGCCGTGGCGCGTGCGTTCATGAACCGTCCGCAAATCGTGCTGGCCGACGAGCCGTTCGGTAACCTCGACCCGGAGCGGGGGGAGCGTCTCGGCCAGTTGCTGTTCGATCTACGCCGCCAGGAGGGGATCGGCATGGTGATCGTGACCCACGACCTCGAATTGGCCGGGCGCGCCGACCGGGTCCTGCGCCTCGAAGCCGGCCTGCTGGCCCTGGCCCAAGCGGAGGTGGATGCATGAAATGCCAGAAGTGCCACGAGCGCGAAGCGGTCATCCACTACATCGAGATCGACGAGGACAAGAAGACGAGCCTCTGGATCTGCGAGGTGTGCGCCCGCGAGGAGGGGATCAGCGCCGATGAGGACGAAGCCGAACTCGTCGCGCCGGGCGAACCGTCGGGCCCGGGCGAATCCGACACCGGGTTCGAAGCGTTTCTCGGCGGGATGCTCGAGTCTGCCGACGAATCGGCCCCGAAGCTGTCGGCCGAGCCGGAGGTGGTCTGTCCCGGCTGCGGTTACCGTTACGAACAGTTGCAGGAAACTCATCTGCTCGGTTGTCCGGAGTGCTACTCGACCTTCCGGTCGCGCCTGTTGCCGATGCTACGCCGCTACCACAGCGAGGTCGGCCACGTCGGCAAGGCGCCGCGGGCCGATGGACCCCGCGCCGCGCTCCGACGCGAGTTGGCCGCCATCAAGGTCGATCTGAACGAGGCCATCGCCAGGGAGGATTACGAGAGTGCCGCCGATCTGCGCGACGAAGTCCGTCGCAAGGAAACAGATCTGGCCCGCGGCGTTGCGGCGACTGAGACGGACGATTCGCCCACTCACGACGAAGGATGAGCCGTTGTTCTGGACCGACCACTCGCTGGACGACGTAAGCTGGCTTGCCGGTGGTGGCGCCCAAGCCGATCTGGTGATCAGTACACGGGTGCGCTTGGCCCGCAATCTGGCGGGACGGCGCTTTCCCCACCACGCCGAACCGTCCGAACTGCTCGCGATCCTCGACGAGATCTCCGCCTGTCTGATGACCAGGGCCAGCTTCGCGGGGGGTTGGGATCTGAACCTCGCCGACCACGAGCCGCTGCAGCGCAAATGTCTGCAGGAAATGCACCTGGCCAGTCCGGTTCTGGTACGGCAGCCCGAAGGCCGGGGGTTGATCGTTTCGCCGGCAATGGACCGCGCGGTCATGGTCAACGAGGAGGATCATCTGCGGTTGCAGGTATTCCGCTCGGGCTTCGAACCGAAAGAGGCGTGCGACGCGGCGCTGGAACTGGACCACGAACTCGAGCAGGAACTCGACCTTGCCTACAGCACCGACCTCGGCTACTTGACCGCCTGCCCCACCAACGTCGGTACCGGATTTCGGATCTCGGTCCTGATTCATCTACCGGCGCTGGTCCTGGCCGGTGAGATCGAAAAAATTCTCAACTCGTTGCGACAGCTCCAGTTCGTCGTGCGGGGGCTGTACGGCGAGGGGAGTGCCGTGCGCGGTGCGCTGTTCCAGATTTCCAATCTGACCACCCTCGGCCGCAGCGAGCAAACCCTCACCCGCGATTTCGCCCGGCATGTGAGCAAGGTCATCCAGTACGAGCGCATGGCCCGCGACCATTTGCGGCGGCGTGACCCGATCGGTGTCGAGGATATGGTGCAACGCTCGCTGGCGGTCTTGAGCAATGCGCGGCTCTTGACCACTCAGGAGGTGGTCGAACGCCTGTCGCATGTACGGGTCGGCGTCGCGTTGGGGATCTTGCCCCCGATTTCGCTGGCGGTCCTGAACCGCATACTCATCTTGCACCGGAGCGCGCACTTACAGCTCTGGTCGGGCCGAACGGCTGCCGGTAAGGAGCGCTCGCGCCTGCGGGCGCAACGGGTGCGTGAACTGCTGGCCCAGAATATTCAGGCTTAGACCGTCGGCACTGCTCAAGTGTGTGCGTTCGCAGTCGAATACCAATTGAGGGCCCGGTTTGCTCCGCTATAGCGTGGAGCACACCGCCTACGTATATTGCCAGTGAATCGAACGAGGATCGGATCGTCAACGGAGGAACCGCGCATAATGAACGACCGTTTCACGCAGAGGGTACGCAAGGTTCTGTTTCTTGCCCGAGACGAAGCCGGACGTTTGCAACACGACTATATCGGCACCGAGCATCTGCTGCTGGGTATCATCCGTGAGGGCGAAGGCATTGCGGCTAACGTCTTGCGCCGGCTCAGCATCGATTTCGAGCGGATCCAGGCAGCCATCGAAGAATCGGTCACTCCGCAGAGCGGTCCGGTGTCCATCGGCGAGATTCCGTTCACGCCGCGGGCGAAAAAGGTTCTCGAGTTGTCCATCGACGAGGCGCGCTTGCACAACCACAATTACGTCGGTACCGAGCATCTGCTGCTCGCGCTGATCCGCGAGGGCGAGGGGGTTGCCGCGCGGGTGCTGACCGAACTGGGCGCAGATCACGAGCAGGTCAAACGCGAGGTGATGAAAGCGCTCGGCGCGGGCGGCGGCCGGAGCGGCTCTGGCGGGAAAAAGAAGGAAAAGAAGGAGAACCCGGTCCTCGAGCAGTTCGGTCGCAACATGACCCAGATGGCTGCCGACGGCAAGCTCGATCCGACCATCGGACGCGAGAAAGAGATCGGTCGCGTCATCCAGATCCTGAGTCGGCGCAAGAAGAACAATCCGGTGTTGATCGGCGAGCCGGGTGTGGGCAAGACCGCCATCGCCGAGGGGTTTGCCACCTGCATCGTCGAGAACAAGGTTCCGACGCTGTTGCACGGCAAGGAGATCGTCAGCCTCGATCTGGCCAGT
>JAUVBS010000032.1 GCA_030591105.1 bacterium
GAGCACGTTACCTTCGACGGCACCGGTCAGCGGGTTAGGGCGGTCCAGAACCACGACCTGCTTACCTGCCGCGGCACACGCTTCGAGACAGAGCAGCAGTGTCCAGATGAAGGTGTAGTAACGCGCACCGACATCCTGCAGATCGACGACCAGCACGTCGATCTCCTCGAGCATTTGCGGTGTCGGTTGGCGCTGCTGTCCGTACAGCGAGAACACCGTCAATCCGGTGGTCGGGTCGGCGAATCCCTCCCACTCGACCATGTTGTCCTGCGTCTCGCCACGGATGCCGTGTTGCGGGCCGAACAGGCAACACAAGTCCCGGCCGAGGGTGGCGTGCAACAGCGGTACCGCGTGGCGCAACCGTCGATCCACCGACGCCGGATGCACCAATAGACCGACCCGTCGGCCACGCAAACGCGCACCGTCCTCGGCCAGCAGCACTTCGAGTCCGGTCATCACTCCGGCCGCGCTCATTCTGCCCTCCTGGTCGGTATCCACTCCGTCCGGATCAGCTGAAATAGTCGATCTTGCAGCCGCACCCGTCCCAGACGCGATCGTAAAGCGCGAGCCGTTCGGCGACGAAGGCTCGCGCACTCTGGCGATCGTTCAGCGGACGCATGACACGTTGCCCTGGGGCCGGCCGCTCGACGGCGGCCCAGAGCCGGTCGCGCCGCACCAACAACAGGTCGCCCGCCAGGCGGGTATCGTGTCGCTCGACCACCTCGAACCGCACAGCGAGCCGTCCCCACTGCGCCTTGCTCAGAAGGACGATCTCACCGGCGCCCAGACGACGATCGAGAGTACTCGCATCGATACGAGGCATGGACAACTCTTTCGCTCGAGGTCAACGCATCGCACGCGGTCAACGGATCGCACGCGGTCGGCGATCAAACGGATCAGACGCTGCGGGCCAGACGCTCGATCGCCTCGGCCAGGCGGTCCCATGAGTACTTGTGCTTCTCGGCTACTACCCCCGCGGCGAGACGTTCGCCCCACTGCTCGTCGAAGAAACGAGTGATCGCCTGCGCCAGCGCGGCTGCGTCGCCCGGCGGCACCAAAAATCCGGTCCGCTCGTGGTGGACCACCTCGGGCAAGCCACCGACGTCGGTGGTCACCACCGGCCGGTCGTAATTGTAAGCGATCTGAACGATGCCACTCGGGGTGGCCGAGAGGTACGGTAGGACCACCAAGTCGGCCGCCTGGAAGTAATCTTCGATGACGGCATCGGGTACGAACTCGTCGACCAGCTGGATGATATCGGCCGCGCCGCTAGCAGCGATCCGCTCGACATAGGGTCGCTTGTCGCCGTAGATATCGCCGACGATCAACAGCCGCACACCGTCGCCGTACCGCTCTTGCAGCGACGGTGCCGCGTCGATCAGATACCGCACCCCCTTGTACGGTTTGATGAAGCCGAAGCAGAGCACCAGACGCACGTCTGCCGGTAACCCCAGAACGGCGCGGGCTGCGGCCCGGGTGCGGCGCGTACGTCCCGGTTCGCCGAAGTCGTAAACCGGGTGCGGGCTGGTGATCACCCGAACCGGATCGATACCGGGCACGACGTCGTTCAAATCGCGTCGGACTTGGTCACTCTGGGCGACGAACCCGTGCCCTTGCTGCAGCGCTCGCCTGGTCAACCAGCGACCCAGCGGATAGCGCTCGTGAGCGATGACGTTGTCCAGCACATAGATGATCCGCGCCGGCGAGCGCCGGCGCAGCCGCGCCAGTGTCCCCCAGTAGCCCGGGGCGAAGAACGGAATCCAGTACTTCAAGATCACGGCATCGGGGCGCTGGTCGGCGAGCATATCGGCTGTTCGCCGCCAGCTCCAGGGCGACCACGGCACGAAACTCGGCTCGTTGGCATGCTGTAGCCACGGCGCGATTTCGCCGGTCTGTTCGGCCCCTGGAAAGAGGAAGCGCGGGTACTGTTTCTGGAAGCTGATCCACACGAGTTCGTGCCCACGCTCTTCGAGCACGCGCGCCAGCATGGCGAGGTACACGACGATCCCGCCCCGGAAGGGGGGGGCCGGCCCCAGCAGCGCCAGCCTCATCGCGTCTCCAGCAGCGAGCGGACCGCAGCGACGACCGACGCCGGCGGTAACGTCTCGAGACAGAAACGCTCCTGTGTACAGCGCGGCTGGAAAAAGCAGCCGCACCGTTGTTGCGGTTCGACTATCACCCCGCGGCCGTACAGCTCGAACTCGTGCCGGTTGAAGATGTTGTTCAGTAATACCAGCTTCTTGCCCAACCCCAGCGCGAGATGCATCGCCATGGTCACCGCCGAGACGATCAGGTCGCAGCGATCCATCAGTCCGATGAACGTCCGCAGGTCGAAGTGCCCGGGGTAGCCAGCGCCGGTCTCGGTGGCCAGACGCGTGTTGCGTTCGTGTTCAGCCGGCCCGCCGAGCAGGACCACCCCGTAGCCGTCGTCGCGCAGGGACCGCGCCAGATCGGCCCAGTATTTCTCGGGCCACAATCGGCTGGGCCAACGTCCGCCACAACCGCTGTTCAAACCGACGACCGCGCGTCCGGCCGGTAGATCGAACCGCGGAGCGGGATCGGGCCGATCGACGATGTACTCTTCCGCTGCAAACGTGTAGCCACAGATGGCGAAGATCTCTTCGAGATAGCTGAGGCGGCACGCTTGGCTGACGTCGTCGAACAGACCGGTCAGGTATTTCGCACGCGCCGCGGCGTTGTCGACCGGGTGGCACAGCCCATCGTCGCCGAGGATAAAGCCGTGCTTCTGCCGCGCCTGCGCCTCGCGCGCCAGAGCGCACGCCTCGCGATCCTTGTCGAGGTTGATCACGATATCCCAGGTCGTGTTGCGTACCCAGAGCGAGGTGGCCGAGTCGAGACGGGGGTTGTCCGGTACCAGCGCGGGGACGAGTTCCGGATAGTAAGAGACCCAGGTCAGCGCGTGGTGCGGGTAATCGCGCAACAGCGGGCGGAGCAACGGAGTCGTGCGCACGACGTCCCCAGCCGCGCCGAGCTTGATCAGGAGGATCCTGCCCGCGCGTGTGACGAAGTGACGACAGCCGTCGCAGTGGACACCTTCGCGCTTGTGGGGAGCGCAGGGAACGTGGCCACGGAAGTGAAAACAGTCGGACCGGTAATCCATCGGCCTGGACGCCTGCAGGTTGAACTCTGGCGAAAGTCGCCTATACTCTGCGCAGAATGTACTTGATCCCGAACGGGAACTCAAGGAACCATGGGGCCTTACTGAGAACCGATGGCCGGCCGGCGGTCCGCCCCCACCAAGGACGGTTGCCCGTGAAGACGCTGACGAATGATTGTACTCGCCGCGGACACGCAACGCTCGCGCTGGTTGCGCTGGTTGCGCTGGCCGCGTCGCTCTGCCTGCTGCTGGCGACCGCCGGCGCGCGCGCCCAACTTCCCGACGACGCCGAACCCACCGACGTGGTGATCACGGTGCACAACGGCACGACGCGCAGCGACGGCCGCGGCGACGAGGTCGTTGTCGAGTTGCTCGGCGCCGTGCGGCGGGAGGTGGCCTCGGGTGGTACCTTCACCGGTGAGACCACCCTCAGCAACGTGCCGATCTCCCCGTCTCGTGACTACTTGACCACGGTCCGGTATGCCGGCGTGGACTATTACGCCAAAGCTCGTGGCAGCGAACTACAACGCGGGCCGGTACAGGTCTACGTCTTCGACACCTCTACCGATCGCGAAGCGTTGACCATCACCGGGATGGACGTGATCGCCAGACGCCAGGGCTCGACCCTCAAACTCGAGTACATCGTGACCATCGAGAACGAGAGTCGACCCCAGGTGAGCATCGTCCCAGCACCCGCCACGTTGGAGATCGTCCTACCGGCCGATGCCAGCGGCATCGAAGCCATCGACATGCGCGGCGCCGAAGCGACGGCAGCCGCCACTGTGACCGCCGGCCGCGGACGTGCCGGGCTGGTCGTACCGTTCGCACCGGGCCGTAACAGCATCCGCCTTTCGTACCTCATCCCCATGACCGGCGAGGTCGTCGTACCGATCGGAGCCAACGTCACGGTCCAGAGTTGGGACCTGCTCGCTTTCCCGGCCTCGCTGCAGGTCTGGGGCCGCGGCCTCGAAGCCGACCCTTCCTCCTCGGCCAGCGATGCCTATATTCGCTATCTCGGTTCACCCTTGGCGGCGAACCAATCCTTCGACGTGTCCATCAACAGCAGCGCCGTTGCGCAAGGTGATCAAGAAACCGAGGAGATCTTCACCCAACCGGCGCCGGGCGAGGCAGAGCAACCCGACGCGGCGCAGGACTCCGGATCTGGCGGCAGAGCCGCAGTTATCGTACCGCTGGCGGTCGTATTGGTGGTCGCTCTGATCGTGTCGCGGCGCCGACGCCGGCGCGACGCCGACGATTCATAACACCGCAACGGGTCCACTTCATCACACCCCGCGGCGACCGACCCATGCCCGAAACCATCGAACTGACACTGGGCCCGCGATATGGACATCGAACTGGCCGACGAGTTCGTCGGTATGTATGTGAACGACTGGACCCTCGACTACGGCGAGAAGGGGCGCGCAGCGATCAGTGAGTTGTTACGGCGAGGACACGCGGCGGAGATCCTGCCGGAAGTCACCAGGTTGGAATTCATCGATTGAGGAGGGCGAACTGACGAACAGGCCACCCGTTTTCTTTTGGCTGTGCCTGCGAAAATACGTCTTCGAAAGTGTGGCTGTCCTGATCTCGGTCTACACGATGCGCTCTAGCGACAATTCAGCTATTCCCGGCAAAGCTCGGGAATTTCCTATTTGGATTAAATTTTTGTCTCCACAAACAAAGGCCCCCCGGGGGGTCCGCACTTGATCTATGAGGCGTATATTAAAGACTTAAGTCTTGACCACACTGCCGTTCGCCGCGGCGACACGATTTCACAAGGCACAACGAAAAAAACTACTTATCCTGCTCGCGCGAGTGTCAGCGGGCCAGAACGATCCGCCGCGTGACCACCTGCTCACTCGGGCTCCGTAACCGCACCAAATAAGTACCGCTGGCGACCGCGCGGCCGGTCGCGTCGCGGCCGTCCCAGGTCACGCTACCGATTTCTGTACCCACAGAGCTATCGTGTAGAGTTACAATCCGCCGGCCGCGCAAATCGAACAGTTCGACGCGAAGCTGGCCCGGGCGACTCAACCGCCAGGCGATCGTGACCGTTGGATTGAATGGATTGGGATACGCCGTTAGCAGCGGCGAGGTCCCTGGGCTCGGCAGATCTTGCGGCACCGGGGTGACGGTACTGCGCATGGCCAGCGCGATGTCGTCGATCCAAAAACCGTTGCCGTCGACGTAGTCGTCCGAGCCGAAGATCAAGCGGAACTGTAGGTCGAAATCGGTCGGACCGGACGGTACCAGACCTGACAGATCGAACAGCGCGCCGCGCCAGCCGTCACTGTCGCCCGACCAACCGGCCATCTGATCCAGACCGGAAAGAGCCACGTCGGTGTATTCGGTCAGCGGGAACCGATAGTGCCAGGCGGCGTCGTGCCACACCTCCAGGCGCACACCGTCCCAGCCCGTTTCCGTGTCGCTCCAGTAGTGGAAACTCAGCTGCAGGGTGTGTCCGATACCGGGGGGCCCGGTATACTCCAGATGGTAAACCGGGCTGGTCAGAGTACCGGACGCGGCGTCGGGGTAGTTACCGTGCATACCGACGCCCCAGCAGTAGTCACCGCCGAAACCACCACCGGGACCGGTGGTCGGCGTGCCGTATTCCCACAGGTTGTCGGCGGTGAAGTCACCGGGACCTGCTTCGAAATCGGTGACCGCCGCCGGCAACAGCAGACTCAGCGACGGCCGCCGGAGTCGCTCCTCGGGCAAACCAACCGTGTAGTACGGATGAGCAACGACGCCATGCCCCGGCAGTCCGTCGCAGACCAGCGTGAGTTCCCAGAACGACTCCGGCACGCCCATGAGTTCGAAATGCCCCGCGGCATCTGTCAGCGTCGGTGTGAGCGCCGGGTGGTTCGGCGTTACGCGTACATCCGCCAGCGGCTCTGCCGTTTCCATCGCCCGGATGTCGCCTTCCGGATTGATCAGTTCCGATACCACCAACGCCACGTCGAGGGTCACGATCTGCCCCGGCAGCAGGTCGAGAATTTCGCCCTCGTAATCGTAACTGAACGTGGTAAACGTGATCAGCTCCAGACCGGGCAGGAAGGTCAAGCGATAGCGACCGTCGGTGTCGGTCAAGATACGGCCCTTGCCATAGACCTCGACACTCACGCCGGCAACCGGTTGACCCGTACCGGCGTCGGTGACCACACCTTCGACCGTGGCGTAGCCGTCCTGGGCCAACACCCAGGCCGCGACCAGGTCGGGTCGCGGTCCGATCAGCTCCGGACCGTTGGTCGGGGTACCGGTCTCGCTCAGGATTGTCCGGCAGAGCGACGCATCGAGCGGTGCGCCGCTCGCGGCGATCACCATGCCCTGCAACGCGACCACGGCACCGACGACGATGGGCGTGGCGCTCGAGGTGCCGCCGAACTGCGCCGTGTACCACTCGGTTTCGGGTAGTGGATCGCCCTGCAGATCGCCGTAAGCGCAGGTCGTTACCTGGCTGCCCCAGCCACACAGATCGACCCGTGTGCCGTGGTTGGTGAACCAGGCCGGGTCCAGACTACCGGCGTTGGTCGCGCCACAGAGCAGCGCACCCGAGTCGCGCTGCAGGCGGTCGAACAGACCCTGATAGATCGGGTCGTCGAGATCCTGCTGGCCGTTGCCTGCCGCCTCACACACGACGAGTCCGGCCGACGTGGCCAGCAACATCGCATCGAAGTTGTCGGGCCAGAACTCCATCGGTACGTAGCCGAACTGACCATCACCGGTTGCGTGCGGTCCGGGCGCGTGCAACTCGATGATCAGCACATCGCCGGGCGCGAGCACTGCCGCGGCGTTGTCGATGGCGTCGGCCACCGACTGGTTGCCGATGGACGACCCGCCGATCGCGCACAACGGCGCGATACCCCGCACGCCGAACTCGTTGTCATCCCCGCGGACTTCCGCGAGCACGGCTGTGCCGTGATTGCGCCAGCCGAGGTCATCGATGGGATCGCCGAAGGTGGCGAACGGCGCCACGAGATCTTCGTGCGTCCACAGCCAGGCTCCCTCGATATCGATCACCTGCAGCGCCGCGCCCAACGCGCCAGGCACGTCGGAAACCGCCAGAGCGCCGATACCGTTCGGAGCGGCCAAGAGATACCCTTGCAGATCGATGAAGTCCGGCGTGCGGTCGCGCTGGGTCAGCACACGCGGTGGCCAGCCGGTCTCCGGGCGCTCCTGGGTCGGCACTGGCGGCACCGCGCCGGTCAGCGCGTCGAAGCCGAGAGCCGCCGGGACCGCCACCGGCTCGAGCCAGGCGATCTCCACCGCGGGGTCAGCCAGCAATTCGCGCCGGATCTCGAGTAGCCGCTCTCGGTCCAGCGAACCGGACACCTCGAGTTGTGCATAGCGGTTCAGGTCGGGCATAACGCCGGCGCCACGTGCCTGAGCGGCGATGCGCGACGCGTCGATGGCGCTGCTCGGACGGGTGAAGCGACGCTGTAGTTCGCTGCCACCGGTGACGCGCGCGGCAAGCGAGGCGACCCGTAGACGGTCGGCGGCACTGCCACCGGTCAGGCCCTCTTCGCGGATGGTCAGCTGCGTCGCAGCCGCGAAGCGGACGACGATGCGCCCGGTAGGTCCCGGCGTCTGCAAGGCAGTCGCGCCACCGACGGTATGGTTGGTCGGTGCGGTCACACCGGGTGCGGCGGACACCATGAGCGTGACCGCGCCAGCGGCCAGCACCACCGCGAGTAACGGCCGGCACCGCAAGCGGGCAGCGAACGAACGGATCGATGGCAACATCTTGGCGACCTCCGCCCCTGGGGCAAGCTCTGGCTTGGCGACGCGGTGTACCGACCCTGCCCGGTAACGACCAAGCGTCTTAACTCAGATTGTTCAGCGACAATCTGGATTGATTTCGATAGCTCAATGATACCACAGATGGAGAGATTCAATCATCAGCCGGCTGTTGAAAAATTCGTCGCTGCCGAAGCGCACTCAGCGCTGGATCTGCTCCATGGTCTCGTAGTCGAGGGTCGAGCCGTGCAGACTGTGCGGTATCGAGAAGATCACGAACACCACGAACATCGCGGCGATCGCCCAGCCGCGGCCGGCGGCCGGGTCGGGCCGGCCGGCGCGTATCCGCCAGTACGCCAGCGCCCAGGCGATTATCGCGACGGCGAGCTTGGTATCGGTCAGGTCCTCGCCCAACGGCCAACCGGACCAGTAGACACCGAAGGCGTATTTCTGGACGATCGGCCCGAAAAACAGACCGCCGATCACCAGCAACACGAGTGCGATGAGCGCATGACGTCCGAGCGCATCGCCGCCAAAGAGTGCTTCGAGACCGGCGCGCGTCGACCAGAGCATGCCGAAGAACATCACGAAAATGTGCACCACGAGTACGCCGAGCGGCACCACCCCCTTGAACCGCGCCACCGCCCCGGTGACGCTCGGAATCTGGACGGTCTGTCCCCCTTGCTCGAACCGCACCGCGTACTCGATCTTGCCCGCCGGCAGTTGCGACGGCAACTCGGCAGTCAGCTGTTCGCCGTCACGCTGCATCGGTACGGTTTGCCACGGGTCAGCGGTGGGAAACCGCCGCCACAACACCACGGCAGTCAGATCCGCAGCCGCGCCGGACTGACCATCGCGCGGAGAGACGTGCACGCGGACCGGCAGCGTCTGGTCGGTGTTCTGAGTGCGCACCAGCTTGCCGCTGACGATCGCCCCCGGTAGACTCTCCTGGAAACGGACCGGATAGCTCGGACCGCTCGCGCGCTGCCACAGGACCGAAACAACCGTCAATACCACGGCCAGCACCCAGAACCAAACGCTGCGTTTCAAAGGAGCCTCCTCGACAGAAACCGACCGCTGCGGACCGAAGGCCGCAACGGACACCAGCGACGAACGCAGAACTGTCGCAGCCGTGCCAGCGGTCCGCAAGTGGTTTTCTGTGCTCCCGGATTCCGCGCTATTCGCCGACCATCGGCCGAGCGTCCGATTGACCGTACGGGGGTTCAGCTGCTATCTTGAGCCGCCAGACCGCCGCTCGGGTACCCGCGGGCCCGCACCGCCCCTACCGGATCCGAACCAGGGAGCACTCATGACCACGACGACCGTCGCCAAGCCACGCCATCCCGCCGGCTTGCCCATCCTGTTTTTCACCGAGATGTGGGAGCGCTTCGGCTTCTACCTGATGCTCGGGATCTTCACGCTCTACATGATCGATCCAGCCGACAGTACCCTCTTCGGAGGGCTCGGCTTCTCACGCGCTTTTGCGGCGGAGATCTACGGCACCTACATCGCGCTGGTCTATCTGACCCCGTTCTTCGGCGGCATCCTGGCCGACCGTTTCGTCGGCTATCGCAAGAGCATCGTCATCGGCGGGATTCTGATGGCGTTTGGCTACCTGGGATTGGGTGTCCCCCTGTTACCCGGCTTCGAGTGGATCCCTCGACTGCCGAGTTTTTACGCGGCGCTACTGCTCATCTGCCTGGGCAACGGGTTGTTCAAGCCGAACATCAGCACACTGCTCGGCAAGCTCTACCCGGACGACAGCCCACTCAAGGAATCGGGCTACAACATCTTTTACATGGGCATCAATATCGGGGCGTTCATCTGCAATTTCATCGCCGCTTGGCTGCGTAACAGCTACGGCTGGGGCTACGCGTTCATCGCCGCCGGCATCGGAATGATCATCGGCGTGATCTGGTTCATGATGGGGCAGCGCAAGATCGCCGCCGCGGCCGACCGGGGTATCGATACCGGCGAGTCCGGCCTGCAAGTAGTCGGTCAGCTCACACTACAGATCATCTTGCCGGCGCTCGCCTGCGGCGCCCTCGGTTACTTCGCGTTGGGTGGGCTCTTCGGCAACGCCATGACGGCGGCGTTCGTCACCGCGACGCTGCCGATCATCGCCTACTACATCGTCCTCTGGCATCGCTCGCCCGCCCACGAAAAGGCGCCCATCGGCGCGCTGCTGTCGATCTTCGCGGTGGTGGTCGTCTTCTGGATGGTGTTTCATCAGAATGGATCGTCGCTGACCTTCTGGGCCGAAGAGAATACCCACCGCACCGCCGGATCGATGAGCGGAGTGGTCGAAACGCTGCATATGAGCCAGGATGCGACCATCGGCACGGCGATCACCGACCCGGATGCGTCGAACTCCTACTGGCGTAACGTCCCCGCCAGCGAACGCCCCGCCCCCGGCGAAAAAACCATCTTGCTGTCGACCGAGATGTTCCAGTCGGTCAACCCGTTCTTCATCGTCTTGTTCACACCGCTGGTCGTCGGCTTCTTCGGCTGGCTACGCCGGCGCAACAAAGAACCATCCACCCCGGCCAAGATCGCCTGGGGCATGGTGATCACCGCGGTCTCGACGCTGCCGATGATAGCCGCGGTCGTGCTGACCGGCGGCGGCGCGGTGAAGGCGTCGGCCAGTTGGTTGATTTCGACCTACGCCATCATAACCGTCGGCGAGCTGTTTCTAAGCCCCATGGGGCTGGCGCTGGTCTCGAAGCTCGCGCCGCAACGGGTCGCCGCGATGATGATGGGTGGCTGGTTCCTGGCCACCGCCATCGGTAACAAGATGGCCGGGGTGTTGGCCAGTTTCTGGGAGGCAATTCCGCTGGTCTGGATCTTTGTGATCAACGGCGTATCCGCTCTGGCGGCGGCCCTGGTCATCGCGGCGATCACGCCGTCGGTCCGCCGGGTGATGCGCGAGCATATTGGGCAGCAGTGATCTTACCTGCCGAGTCCAGGCAGGGGCGCAAGAGGACCGACGAGGGCGTGATAGACTTGGTTGCGCCTTCGTAATTGTGTCCGTGATGTGGGCTTCGGTAGGAACCTTACGGCTGAAGCGGTTCGGTTAGCTACCTGCGGATTAGAGATCCGTGGCGTGATTCAGCCGGGCTACAGATACACCGGCATC
>JAUVBS010000120.1 GCA_030591105.1 bacterium
CATCCCCAGCCGTAGACCCACTTCGAAGCAGTAGACACCGAGGCTGCCGAAGAACCCACCGAACGGGGGAACCGAGTCCTGGAATTCGGTTTCGGGCAGGACAAGCACGTGGTCGACACCTTCGCCGGCGGGGTGTGTCGAGGTCGGCAGGTACGGGGTCGTGAGCATCGAGTCGATCACCGCCTGCCGGAAATCCTCAGGGCTCAGGTAAGTCGAGAAGATCTGCTCGGGCGAGTTGCCGAGGATATCGGTCTCCCCCCCCGCGCCGGCATGGATCAACACCACGGTGTCGTAATCGACGAAGTCGATCTCACCGTCGAGACTGTCCACGACGTCGGCCGCGAGCCGAATCGGCTGCTCACCCTCCTCGGGATGGTTGCCGTACCAACCCATCGGGTGCGGCAGGTTGATCACACGCTCGTGGACCGTGTAATGGAGTGTGAACTGCGCGTCGCTCACATCGCTGAAATAGTCGGCCACGTCGCCGAGCAGGTGATCGAAGTAGACCGAGTCGTGGGCGGCATAGTAGAAGTCGCTCTGCCTCGGCGGCGGGAAGTCCCCCGGTACCTGGCCCCAACGACCGTACATGAGGCTGTCGGAGAAATCGCACAGGACGACGATCGCCTGCAACTCGTCGGGGGCACGTCCGCCCGCCAAGCGGAGCCGCTGCAGCTGCAACGAGCCGTCGTTCTGCAGCCGCGTCACCGGAGCGGATCCGGCCTGTCGTAACAAGCCGACGACCGACCGCGTTGGCGGGGCGTCCGGCACCGGACTGCCAGCCGCGTTGCCAGGTTGCCAGCCGACCACGTGCTGCGGCGTTGCTGCAGCACCTCCGCTCGCGGAGCTCGGTGTAGCGAACGCCACCGATAACAGGACTAAGCAGAAAACGGACACGAGTACACGGGCCGGCGGGCCATCGGGAACGACGGACGTCATACGGAGCGTGTCCTCTCGGCAGGAACCTTCGGCGCGGACTCAAGGGCCAACGCCGAACATTATAGTGAGCGCCCTGTGGGCGGTCAATCGAGGTCGATACGTACTACTGAAAATGCCCCGCACCGTACGCGCACAATGCGGGCGATTTGATCGGAAGAGCTCGGGCTCCGTAACTGCCACCCCTGATCGACAAATACGTCACACCGAGCTCTTCCTCACGCGTTGGCGGTCCCCGACCGGTCAGTTCGTCACCATTCCCGCGACGGCTGCCAACCTCTGCAAGGATCCGGTTCCTCCCCGGCCAGCCGGTTGATGGGGGGAAAAGCAAACCACCAACGAATCGATGTCGAAATCTACCTCCTGATCGGAGCCGAGCGGCTTTGAGAGCCACCACTACGGGAGCCACCACCACCGGACTGTCTGGCCGGTGGGCGACTCTGTGTCGCCGGTTTGCTCGACCGCGGTGTGCTGGGTCTAACCGTACTTCCGCGCGGAGAACTCCCACGGTTCTGGCCACCGCTGCTGCGGGGTTTTACCGTCGAGTTCCGGCTACCACGCGTATTACTTCCAGGTGAAACTTTTCGTGTACTGTTGCGGTCATGGCTCGGTACCTGGCGGCGCCCAGACCAGACCCGCGTGCCCTTGTTGCGAGGCTCCACCGGCTTGATGTTGCGCCGGTTGGTCGTGCCGGTACTCGGTGTCCGCCGCAAATCGGTACTACGGCTACCGGTGCGCACGGTCGGCTTACCGTACCTGGCATCGCTGGCGCGTTGATCGGATCGCTGGCTACCCCGGATACGGATGGCGTGATCGCTGCTACCCATCGCTTCGTGCCGCGGTCCGCCGGCCAATTCACGGCCGCGGATTTGCAGGCCCGGACGTGATCGTTGGGCAGTAGTCCGCTCGAACTCGGTGCGCGGACGCGCGGTCTGATTCACATCGCGATAGGCCGTCCCGCGCGGAACACCGCGCGCGTCGTCTACCCGGGTGCGCGTTTTCATCGCCGTGATCACGTCGTCGCCGGGACGTTGGGTCTTGGTGAGGCCGCTACCGCCGCGGCTGCGATCGTCAACCTTGGTCCGCGCGCCACCGTTCTTGCTCAATGGCACATAGCGGCTACCACCGGAATATGCGTAGACATCGCCACCGTAGTAGGGGGAGTAACCCCAGTCGTAGCAGCCCCCGAACCAGACATTGACGCCCACTCCGGGCCAGCGGTACCACGGGTAGTACCAGTAGTTGACCCACGGCCGATAGCTCCAGGGATCGACGTAGACGTAGACCGGTTGGTAGTAAACCGGATAGTAACCGTAGGTCGTGTACCAGTCGTTCTGCCAGCCGTAATCGTGGTGGATTTCAATGCTGCAGGTATCCCGGTACGGATCGTAGGCTAGTTCACCGTCGGTATGGCACTGATTGCAGAGGTAACGCGGGTGGTCGACCTGACGGTGGACGTAATAGCTGACGTGGTTGGTCACCGCGTAGCCACTGGCGTCCTCCAGCCCGGTCACCGCGTAGTTGACCTCGTTCATGGCGAGGTACGGATCGCCCGCGACGTAGAAGTCCAGCTGGTCGGCGTCTCGTTCGTGGTGGAAGTCCAGCTCCAACTCGCGCAGATCGAACGGATAGCGCGAGACGATCGCTTCGACGTAACCGATACCTTCGGTGCTCGAAGTGCGCAAACGCTCCCCGCCGGTGACCGGCAACCGGTATTCGTGATTACCGAACACGAAACCGTCGTCGAGACGGCCGCGCGGCCACAGCAGTGTCACCAGACCTTCAGTGTCGATCCGGTAGACCACTGCGTAGGCGTCGGCGTTGGTTTCGAAACGGACATCCATACGGTCGCCGCGTCGGTAGACCTCGTCCGGACCGCGGTCGAGCCAGACATTCACCCGCAGAGTTTCGTCGTCGTAATTGGGCGTGTCAACCTGACCGGGCTGCTCCGGCGTGATGGCGTTGTAGTCTTCCCAATCCTGCGCGTGGGCGCTGCCGACGATGCCCAGGCACGCCACGACTGCCGCGGCGAGCGATAGGGCACGGATCACACCAGCGGCGTGTCCGTTCTTCGCTATTGCCTCTCGGTACATCATGGCCAGCCTCCTTTTGACGACCACCGCTCATCGCGGCGGTACCCCTACAATTCGATCAATTCCCGCTCGGGCCCGTCACCCTTACCGAGCACTGGCACGTCCAACTGCGGCCAGGCATGGATCAACTGGTAAGCCCAGAGCACCTGAACCGAGCCACTGCCGCTGGCGGTGACTCCCAATTTGGCGTAGTGCCAGTCGTTGTCCGGATCGTCATAGATCTCGACGATGTAGACGTGCCCTTCGATCAGTTCCAGTATTCCGGTCGTCGAGTAGCCAGCCGCCGGCGCCCACGAGACCGAGTCGAAGTAGAACGTCGCGCCGTCATCGGACAGGAAGGTGCCGAAGTCCTGGATGCTCACGGTCGGACGCGCCGCCTCGAGGAACGGTACGCCGCCGACGAAACGGACCAACACGTCGGCCGTCGTTCCCATCAGGGTCGGATCGACGCGGCCGGAACCGGGGCCGCTCACAGCCAGACTGAAATCGAACCCGCTCAGATCCACGTTCGGACCGTCCACGTCGAAAAGTGTGGTGTCGTCTCCAGGCAGCGGCGTGGCGATGACCAGCTCGTAGCTCAGAGCACTCTCGCTGCCGGCAGCATTCACCGCGCTCACTGCGTACTCGTACAGGTGGCCGTTCTCGACCGCATGGTCCTCATACCAGTGCTGATTCGTATCCGCGTCGTAGTTCTCGTCCCAGGCCACTTCAGCCAGGTAATCGAAAACGCGGTCGGGGTTGTCGGCATCGCCGAACTCGTAATCGCGCTTGTAGATTCGATAAGCAACGAGCTGATCGATGGTCGGATAATAGATATCGTACCAGTAGACCGTCGCCAGACCGTCGCCGTTGATCTTGAAAACCCCGGACGGTGAGGCCGGCGGCCCTGGGCTGGGGCAGGTAAGGCATTCGGTGTCGTCAGAGCAGCCGGGCAGCGCGGCCAGCGCCAGCGCCAGCAGCAGTGGTGCCAGCCAAGCCAACGGAGCGACACACGACCTCGCAGCCGTGGTGACATCGCTACCGAGCGTGATCGTCCGACTGCTTGCTGGTCCTCGTTCGTGCGAGATTCGCATGGTGCTCTTCCTCCGGTTTGCATCCGCGGACGGCCGCGGGGTCAGTTCCTGACTGGCAGTCTTTGTGCCAGCCGACCCCATGGCGATACCGCGCCGCCGCAGGGAATCTCCGTCTCGCACTCCTGCTGGCGTACCATATAGATGTAACCCATTGTAATCGTGTAAATTAATGCGACTCAGCCCGTTCCATTGCTCGGCTGATCTCAGGCTGGATTCCCTGCGCGAGGCGGGTATGCCCTCCGAGATCAACACCTAAGACCGATCGCCCGGTGTAGGACGCAGAGGACAGATTCTAAATTTGGGGACGATGATGGCCCAGTTGATCGCGAATAATCCTCAATGCCCGCCACGATCCAAACCGGTATGGTTCCAAGGGAACTCCAATGGAAAAAGAGCCTCGCCACTGAGGATGGCGACCCGGTCTCGAATCTCGCCTATGCCGAGACCGGAGAGGCTCTTTTCCAACCCGATCCGCTGAGCGGACCGGGTTCTAGCCCGGGTTTTTCACTTATAGCCACGATACCAGCATATCAGCGAAAGCCCAGCGCGACCCGCGATTCGGGAGAGGAGAAGCTTCTTGGTCCTCCCTCGTCCGCACCGAAGAACATCAAGACCCCACATCTCGAGACCTTCGTGCGCACGCTACTTGTGAAGAACCGCCCTCGACTAGCCGGTAAGCAGCGAGGGACCGAACCAGAACCTCCCCCGAAACCGCGAATACATTGATCCAGCAACTGAAGCGATCAGATCCCTACGATCCAGACCCCTTCCTCCTCTGTACCAGCACGGATTATTCCGGTCACCACCGTGTGCGAGAGATAGGTAACCCTTTATAACCATGTCACTTAAAACATCAACTGCGCCGACGCTTGAATGATGATTCAGTGACAACTATTAAAATCTTTTATAGTTTTTGGGCGAAGATCGTAACCTGTGAAAATATAAGGACTTGAACTAGCAAGAATAATGACACATGACCAGAGGGGATCAGGACAGCATTTTATCAGAGGCAATCGATTGGGGCAGCGGCCAGGAGGTCACTCGTGCTACAGGCCGTAATGGCGAATCTTCTTCAGCAAACTCGGATAGCTGATCTTCAACAGGCGCGCCGCGTGCGACTTGTTACCAGCGGTGATTTTCAAGGCGTGGGCGATCTCCCGACACTCCACAGCGCCGATGGTCTCGCGTAACGGCACGACCTGATCCGGATCATCAGCAAGCACACTGCGGACGGCGATCTGCTCCGGCAGGTGTTCCGGGCGCAATAGATTGTCACCCTCCGCGAGCACGATCGCCCGCTTCAAGCACTTCTCCAGCTCGCGGATGTTGCCCGGCCAATCGTGCTGCAGCAGGGCGTCGAGGAACGCCGGCCCCATGGTTGTGGATTGCTGCTCCATCTCGAGGACGAAACGACCGATGAAGTGCCGCGCGAGCAACTCGATGTCGTCGCGCCGCGCCCGCAACGGTGGGATCGTCAACGGGAAATCGAGCAGCCGGAAATAGAGATCGTCGAGGAAGAGTCCATCTGCGGCGAGCTGTTGCAAGTCGGCTTTCGACGCACAAATTATACGCACATCTATACGGTGCTCCCGTACCGAACCGACCGGCCTGACGATTTTCGTATCCAGGAACTGCAGCAGCTTGCCCTGCATCGCCAGCGACATTTTACCAATTTCGTCGAGGAAGACCGTCCCGCTCTCCGCCTCTACGAGCAGTCCTTTGTGCTCGCTGTCAGCACCGGTGAAGCTACCTTTCGCGTGTCCAAACAACTCGCTCTCGAGCAACGTCTCGGGGATAGCCGCACAGTTGATCGTCAGAAACTTGCCTTCAGATCGCCGGCTGAGGGCGTGGATCGCGTAGGCGAGCAACCCTTTACCGGTCCCGGTCTCTCCGTTGAGCAATACGGTCAGATCACTCGGGGCGACCTTACGCGCCAGAGCCAGCACTTCGAGCATAAGCTCGTTCTGAGTGATCACGTTCTCGAAACTCTCGACACCTGCGAGCGGCGTCGGCTCTCGGCCGGCCGGCCGCGCAGCGCGACCCTTTTCCCAGAGGAACAGGGCGAGGAAACCGAGATAAGTCGCTAGAAAATCCAGATCGGTCCCGGCGAAGGCACCGCGCCTCGTCTCGACGCGGGACTTGCCCACGAAAAGCATGCCGAAACGCTGCCCATGCATGGCGATCGGCATGATCACACAGCTGCCCACCGGACCGATCAAGGCCGGCACAGCCACCGCGAGATCATCCGTTTCCCGCAATCGCGAGTAGAGACACGGAGCACAGCCATCGTCGTCTTCGTGTTGCCGCACGAACCAGCGGGCGATCTGACCGCAGAGGTTGTCGGTCATACCTGTGCGGGCAACGATACGCAGCCGCTCTCCCTCTCGTCCGGGCTCGCACATGGCGACGAAACCGCTGCCGGCGGCTGTTCGTTCCATGCCAGCTTGCAGAACCGACTCAAGGTTGCGCGGGACGGAAGCGTCCGCCTCGTTGAAAAGTCCAGGCAGCAACGAGATCGCCTCGAGTTGAGATTCCGTCTTCTCGATCCCGTGCAACAGGCCGGTCTCGATCGAGTCGCGCATCTCACCGATCTCACCCATCAAAGCGGCGTCCTCGAGCCCGACGCAGTTAC
>JAUVBS010000081.1 GCA_030591105.1 bacterium
CGCCCGAGCGCGGGTCTCATCGCGCTCATCTACAGGGGTCACTCAGGACCCAAAAAAACAGCCTTGCGGCAGGATTCACCAAATCCTTCCGAAAAGCTGCTGTCCGCGCCACCGCGGTGTGCCGTCCACGCCAAAGCGCCCCTTCACGGCAATCACCTCCAGATTGTTATGATACGGTCACCTGCCTCCGTTGTCAAAGCCGTCCGGCATACTCGGTCCTCGTACCACTCATTTTCCGTAACACCGCAGCCCGGCCAATATACGAGGGGCGGCTCTGCATGTGCCGCCCCTCCCCTTGCTCACTCGCGACCATGCTTCCAGCGATGATCGCACCAGTCACCTGGTACGCATGCCGGTCACTTGGCACGCATATGAGGATAAGGATAGGCGTGCGGCGGGTCAAAAGTCTCTTTGACCGTACGCGGGCTCACCCAGCGGACCAGGTTCAGGTACGAACCGGCCTTGTCGTTGGTACCCGACGCGCGGCTACCGCCGAACGGTTGCTGGCCGACCACGGCGCCGGTCGGTTTGTCGTTGATGTAGAAATTGCCCGCCGTACCGGTCAGCGCGTCCTTCATCTTGACGATGGCCGCACGATCCTGCGCGAAGATCGCACCGGTCAACGCGTAGGCCGATGCCTGATCGCACAGGCGCAGGGTCTTGTTGAGATCCTTTTCCGGGTAGACGTACAGCGACAGCACCGGACCGAAGATCTCCTCGACCATCGATTCGTAGCTCGGGTCCGTCGCCTCGATCAAAGTCGGTTCGATGAAGTAGCCGATCTTGTCTTCACAGCCGCCGCCGGCGATGACACGCGCCTTGCCGCGCGCCTGGCGCGACTTGGCGCGGTCGATGAAACCCTTGATCGATTCGTATGCCGGTCGATCGATAACCGCGCCCATGAAAGTGGTAAAATCGGTCACGTCGCCCATCTTGATCGAGGCGATCTGATCGAGCAACGGCTTGCGGATCTGCTTCCACAGACCGTCGGGGATGAACGCGCGGCTCGCCGCGGAACACTTCTGGCCCTGGTACTCGAAGGCGCCGCGCACCAGCGCGGTGACCAGCGCGTCGGGATCGGCCGAGGCATGGGCGAAGATGAAGTCCTTCCCCCCCGTCTCACCGACGATGCGCGGATAGCAGCGGTAGTTCTGGATGTTCTGACCGATCTGCCGCCACATGCCCTGGAACACCGCGGTGCTACCGGTGAAGTGCACGCCGGCCAGGTCACCGCTCGCCATGACCGGGTCGCCCACCTCGCCACCACTGCCGGGGGTGAAGTTGATCACGCCGGGCGGTAGGCCCGCTTCCTCGAGCAATTTCATCAGGAAGTAACCGCTGTAGACCGAGCTGCTCGCCGGCTTCCAGACGACCGTGTTACCGACCAACGCCGGAGCGGTCGGCAGATTGCCGGCGATGCTGGTGAAGTTGAAAGGAGTCACCGCGAACACGAAGCCGTCCAGCGGCCTCTGCTCCACGTAGTTCCACATCCCCGGCGCACTGAACGGCTGCTCTTCGAGGATCTGCTGGTAGTAGAGCGGATTGAAACGCCAGAAATCGATCAGCTCACACGCACTGTCGATCTCCGCCTGCAGCGGGTTCTTGCTCTGGCCGAGCATGGTCGCGGCGTTGACGGTCATGCGATGAGGGCCCGCGAGCAGTTCGGCCGCCTTGAGCAGCACACTGGCACGCGCTTCCCAGGGCATGGCAGCCCACTCTTTGCGCGCTTGCTCGGCAGCCTTGATCGCCAGGCGGACTTCCTTGGCACCGGCCTTGTGGTACGTGCCGAGCAATTTCTTGTGATTGTGCGGCATCCGGCACTCGCCGAGATTGCCGGTGCGGATCTCCTTACCGCCGATGATCAGCGGGATCTCGATCTGCTGACCGGCCAGCTCCTTGAGCGACGCTTTCAGCTCGGTGCGCTCCTCGCTGCCCGGAGCGTAACCATGGATCGGCTCGTTGGCCGGCATCGGCACTTCGTAGATGGCGTTGGACATCGGTCCCCTCCTTCGCGACACGTCCTGAACCGGTCATTAGCCGGTCGGTAACTCCATTGAGTCGGTCCAAAATAGCCATTCCGGTCGGCGAACCCAAGCACAATGACCGCCCACCGTCCAGACACCGATTTGTCCGTGGCCAGCGCGCCGCCTGAGGTGGTATATTCACCAGCGGCCGGGTCGAGTTGGGGTGCGTCCGGCCGCTCCTGTTGGCCCAGGTCATAACCGATCAGCGTCGAGAAAGAAGCACGACCATGTCCCAAGCGCCGAAGAACCTGCAGACCATCGAATCGCACATCCTCCAGATGCAGAAGTTGCATCCGAGCGCCAGCGGCGATTTCACCGGTCTGTTGAGCGACATCACGTTCGCCGCGAAGATCATCTCACGCGAGGTCAACAAGGCCGGCCTGGTCGACATCCTGGGTGAGACCGGTACCGAGAACGTCCAGGGCGAGCAGGTCCAGAAGCTCGACGAATATGCCAACAACGTGTTCTTGAAATGCCTCGGGACCAAGGGGCAAGTCTGCGCCATGGGATCGGAAGAGCTGGCCGATCCGATCTACGTCGATACCCACGAAGGGACCGGCCGCTACATCGTGGTCTTCGATCCACTCGACGGTAGCAGCAACATCGACGCGAACGTCTCGGTCGGGACTATCTTCGCCATCTACCGGCGCGTCTCAGCTCTCGATCGGGTCGGCGAGCAGGACATCCTGCAATCGGGCCGGGAGTTGGCGGCCGCCGGCTACGTGATCTACGGTTCGAGCACGATGTTCGTCTACACCACCCATTCCGGCGGCGTGCACGGCTTCACCCTCGATCCGAGCATCGGCGAGTTTCTCCTGAGCCACGAGAATCTCAAGACCCCGTTCGAAGCGAAGATCTACTCGGTGAACGAGGCCTACGAACCGCGCTGGACACCGGAGGTGCGCGAGGTGGTGCGCCAGCTCAAGTACGGCCGCAGCAGCAGCAGCCGCCAAGACGCCCCGACCAAGGGGGTCGACATCAGCTCACGCTACATCGGATCGCTGGTCGCCGACTTCCACCGCAATCTGCTCTACGGCGGCGTCTTCCTCTACCCGCCCACCGTCAGCAAACCGGGTGGCAAGCTGCGGTTGATGTGCGAAGCGGCTCCGCTGGCCATGGTCTGCGCCAACGCCGGCGGCTACGCCAGCGACGGTACGCAGGACATCCTCGACATCAAGCCGGAGACGCTCCACCAACGTGTACCGCTGTACATCGGTTGTCGCGACACGGTGCTCTGGATCGAGAAAATGCTCTCGAGCGGGGGCGGCGGTATCTGACCTCAACTGACCTCAACAGTTCGGCTGGCGCCGATAGGGCAGGACCCCCCGGGGGGTCCTCGTCGCCACCGAAACGAGAAACCTCCTAATCCTGACTCTCCATCTGCTTCTGCAGACCCTTGTGCTCCATGACCAGGCCGAGTGCGAAATTCTTGCACCGCGGACGGTGGACGGCGCCGGCCGGAATCAGGATCGCTTCACCTTGACGAACCTCGACGTCGCGGCCGTCGATCTCCACGTTGAGCGCCCCCTCCAGGATGTAGACGAATTCGTCCAGATCGTGGGAGTGCGGAATGTAGTCACCGCTGTAGCGGACGATGAAGGCGTGGTACTCGGTGTCGATATCCGCGATCTCGATGGGCCGGAATACGTGCTTGATGCCACGCGCTCGCTTGAGGACGGAGTACTTGGCCACCTTATCTCCCTTCCAGCTGCTCGCGCACGAGGGCAGCCTCGTTGGAATCGGCGTGCTTGGTCAGTAAATCTTCGCGGGCTAAGGCCGCCTCTTCACTCCGGTCCAAACGCTGCAGGCAGTTGATGCTCTTGAGCAGAGCCGCCGGAATCCACTGCGACTCGGGAAACTGTTCGCGCACCGTCGTGAAGTTCGTCAGAGCGGTCTCGTAGTCCTGCTCGCCGTAGGCGATGCTGCCCAGCCAGTACCAGGCATCGGGGGCCAGTTCGCTCTGGGGATATTTCTCCAGAAACTCGGTAAAGCCCTCGCGCGCCAGCTCTACGTTGCCACGGCTACGGTCGAGCTGCGCCGCCGTGAAGATTGACCGCCCCTCTTCCGGCAGCGCATCCGTACCCACGCCGCCGTCACCCGGGGGCGGCTTGAAATCGCCCAGGGTCGCGATGCCGCCGCGGATGGCCAGCAGATCGACGCGTGCTGACAGGTCGCGCATGTAAGACGCGTTGTCGTCTAGCATCTGCATCAACTGATCGATGCGCCGCGACAACTGCGACAACTGTGTTAACCGTTGGACGCTGTTCTCGTCGCCGCTGGCACGTTCGAGCCGCAACAGATCCGCTAACACAGCCGTGTCTTGCTGCAACCGTTCATTGGTCGCCCGTAGTTCGTCGATGGCGTCCTGGTTGCGTTGGACCCCTTCCTCGATGCGGTCGAGTTGCGGGGCACAGCCGGCCAATATCAGGACGCAAACGACGGCTGCCAAGCGCACACTAGCCGACCAGTCGCGGACTTCAGGCCGCGCCGGTCGGTCAGTGGTCGACCGCCGCCGGTCGCTCGGTGTGTATCGCCACGCCACGCTATTTGGCCTCCTGCTCAGGGACGCGCGAAGTGCGCCCGTCGATTCTGAGCCCAGGCCGACTCGTAGCTCCCGGTGGCGAACGGCCGGCTCTCGCCGTAAGAGGTCACCCGTAGCCGGTGGCTCGAGATACCGAGACTGACCAGGTAGTCCTTGACGGCCAGGGCACGCTTCTCACCCAGCGCGAGGTTGTATTCGATGGTGCCCCGTTCGTCGGCGTGACCTTCGATCAGCACGGTTACACCACTGGCGTCATCGCGCAGGATGCGCGCGTTTTGCGACAGCGTGGTCATCGCCTCGGAGCTCAGATCGTACTCGTCGAATGCGAAAAAGATGTCCTCGATACCGAACTCGGCCGGTTCAAGACTGGCGTAGTCAGGTAGTGGGGTCGCTTCGGGCTCGGGCTCAGGTTCGCCTTCGCCTTCGATTGTTCCCATTTCATCGAATACCGAGTCGGCATCCTCGAACGCCGTGCTGTCGGTTTCCGGCGGCGGCGCCTGTTTCTTCGAACAGCCGCCGAACACGAGCAACGCCAGCGCCAGTACGCACAGCGTCGCCAACGCGAGGAACCTGCCTGTACTTTGACCTCTTGCATTCAACATACCGTTTCACTCCTTTGTCGAGGGTCGATCCATCCGTAGATCCGTCTGTCGATCCGTCCGCAAAAATTCGTCCTTTGCCCCGTCAGGGCGACCAGTCCGGGGTGATGTCCGGGTCGCCGCCCGCAGTCAACTGCCACCAGTCGCCGTCGACAACGTCCATGACGTAGAGCTTGAACACCCCCGTGCGGTCCGACGCGAACACGACGTGTCGCCCGTCGAGGGCCCAGCTCGGATCCTCCGAGTTGCGCCAGCTCCGGTCGGTCAAAACGCGCCGGTTCTCACCCGTGACCGCGATCAGGACCAGCTGTGTGAGATCGCCTTGCCGCCAGGCGTAGACGATATTTTCCCCGTTCGGGGACCACATAGCCGAGTCGTTGTAGCGGCCTTCGAAGGTCAATCTGCGGCGCCCTGCACCGTCGCTGTCCATGATATATAGCTGAGGCGTGCCGGTTCTGTCACTGGTAAAAACGACATCCCGACCGGCGGGATCCCAGCACGGACTGATCTCGATCGCCGGCGAGACCGTCAGCCGATGCAAGAGTTCTCCCTGCGGCGAAATCCGGTAAATCTCCGGATTCCCGCTATGCGACAGCGCCAGGACCAGTTCATCGCCGTCCGGATGCCAGTCCGCCCCCAGATTCAGACCCTCAACCGCGATGACCTGCCGCACCTTACCGGTGCGGGTATCGAGAGAGAAGAGCGCCTGCTGACCACGCCGATACGACGTGAATGCGACCTGCTTGCCGTCGGGCGACCAGCTCGGACAGAGGTTCAGCGTGCGGTTAGCGGTCACGCGCAACAGATTCTCGCCGTCGTAATCGATGACGTAGAGATCGCGGCGATCGCCGCTGCCACGCGAGAAGCAGATTCTCGTCAGACAGATACCGGGCGATCCAGCGAGCATCTCGATCACCTGATTGGCGAAGTGGTGCGCCGTGACCCGCTCCTGCTCCGCAGAAGGGCGGTAGCGCTTGGTCAGTATCAACTGCCGCTCCGGGTAACTGAGCAACTTCAGCGAGATCGTCATCGGCGCCTGCTCGCCAGTGGCTGCAGCGTCGCGCAACGGCCCCTCCACCGTGCCTTCGATGGTGAACTCGTAAACGAGGCTGTCGGTATCAGCTTCAGATTCGCTCAATCCCACCCGGAAGAACCCGCTATAACCGAGGTCCTGGAAGATGACCTCCTGGAGCATGTCGGCCGTAGCGACCGCGTCACCGCCTCCGGACAGGACGTCGAACAGCCCCATCAACAGGTCGGTCCGCTGGTACGCCGTCTTCGTTGCGTGCAAGACTACTTCGCCGGGTCGTTGGGCTTGCGCAGCCACAGGGTAGAGCCACGACATGAGCACGCATAACGCGGCCACAAGTACGATCGTTGCGCACTGCCGACCACCATGCCGCCGACCGCCATGCCGCCGACCGCCCGGCTGACGCGGCCGCCATCGGTCCACTGCTTGGCGTGGTAAGAAGTCTCGTTTCATCAGGTCCCCGGTTCCAGAGTGAAGATCATGCTCACCGGCAGATCGCGTCCGGCGAACTTGGCCGGCAGCGGCGCTAGCGGTGCCGCCGCCTGGACCGCACGCAGCGCCTCGCGGTCGAACAACGCGACGCCGCTGGTCTGGACGATACTCACGCGTGAGACATGCCCACTGCGAGCGATGACAAAATGAACCACACACGCACGGCTGGCCCCGGCGCGAAAGCCGAGTTGTTTCGGTTGCCACTGGCGTGTGATCCTCCCCTCGATCAGGTTCAAATAGTAGGCGAACGGAAAATCGACGTCCGTCGTCGAAACCGCCGGGCCGCTGG
This sequence comes from bacterium, assembly GCA_030591105.1. GTDB lineage: Bacteria > Krumholzibacteriota > Krumholzibacteriia > LZORAL124-64-63 > LZORAL124-64-63 > JAUVBS01. The sequence continues at coordinate 6,977 of JAUVBS010000081.1, forward strand.
CCGCCGCGGCGACCGGCGTCTCGGCCGGTGATTCCCGCGGCTCGGGATCGGGATCGCGGGGAGGCGGTTCGGGCGGTTTCTCCTGGGGCTGAGGCTCTTCCCGCGGTTGCTGCGGCAACTCCTTGGGCGGCATTTCCGGCGGGGCCTCTTCGATGACCGGCGGTGGTTCGGACACTGGCTCGGACTCTGGCTCGACGACCACTTGCTGCGGCGCGGTCAACTGCTTCTGCACCGGCAGCTGGGCAAGCCGGACCCGCATGATCCGCTCGCGCGGCAGCGGCGGCCGCGACACGTGACCGCCGAACAGCAGCACCGCCGTCAAGACGACCGCGTGCAGCATCACCGAGAACGGCAGACCTCGTCCCACGCCGCACCTCAGTTCTCCGGATCGGCCACCAGGCTCAGGTTCACGAAGCCCGCCCGCTCGATGGTCGCCATCACCCTCAGCACAAAACCGTAGGGGATCTCCTCGTCGGCCCGCAGATAGACCGGAACCGTCTCGCGCTCCGGCAGGAACGGCTCAAGCCGCGTGGACACTTCAGCGAGGGTCACCGCTTCCTCCATGAAAAAGATCTGACGACCCTCGGTGATCGTTATGACCGGCCCCTCAGTGACCAGCACCGTGCGGGTGTCGGCTTCGGGCAGATTCACCTCCACCCCGCCCTGGATATAGGGCGCGGTGAGCATGAAGATGATCAACAGGGTCAAGGTCACATCGACCAGCGACGTGATGTTGATGTCGGCCAGGGTGCGGTAAGCGCCCTTCTTGCGCATCAGATCCGCTCCTTGTCATGGATCTCCGGTCGCCGGGCAAAGTCGCTGCCGGCTGCTCCGGTAGCGCCGCGTCCACCGCCGCCGATCTCCTCCTCGAGAATCGTACGCAGCCGTTCCATTTCGTTGCCCACCAGATCGATCTTGCGCACGAGCATGTTGAAGAAGATCACCGCCGGGATGGCTGTGGCCAGACCGGCGATCGTCGTGATCAACGCCTC